>NZ_JBHZAV010000134.1:0-26024 GCF_042754445.1 Embleya sp. NPDC059213 | reverse complement strand
CCCGAAATCCCGAACGACGACACCCCCGCCCGCCGCGGCAAACCACCCACCGTCGACCACGACCGAGCCTCCGCCAACAACCGCACCCCACCCGAGGACCAATCCACCTCGGGGGTCGGCTCGTCCACGTGCAACGTCCGCGGCAGCACGCCCGCCCGCATCGCCAGGACCATCTTGATCACACCGGCGACCCCGGCGGCGGCCTGCGAATGCCCGATGTTGGACTTCACCGACCCCAGCCACAACGGACGATCCGCCGGCCGACCGCGCCCGTAGGTCGCCAACAGCGCCTGGGCCTCGATCGGATCGCCCAGCGCCGTCCCGGTTCCGTGCGCCTCGACCACGTCCACATCGCTCGGCGCCAGGCCCGCGTTGGCCAACGCGGCCCGGATCACCCGCTGTTGCGAGGGACCGTTCGGCGCCGTCAACCCGTTCGAGGCGCCGTCCTGGTTGATCGCCGAACCCCGCACCACGGCCAGCACCTCGTGGCCGTTTCGCCGGGCGTCCGACAACCGCTCCAAGGCCAACACGCCGACGCCCTCGCCGAATCCCGCTCCGTCGGCCGCGGCCGAGAACGCCTTCGCTCGGCCGTCGGTGGCCAGCCCGCGCTGGTGGGAGAACGCGGTGAACACGGTCGGCGTCGCCATCACGGTGGCACCACCGGCCAACGCCAGATCGCACTCGCCCGCCCGCAACGCCTGGGCGGCCGAGTGCAGTCCCACCAGTGACGACGAACACGCGGTGTCCACCGTGACCGCGGGGCCCTCCAGGCCCAGTGCGTAGGACACCCGGCCGGACATCACACTCGCCGAACACGCGGTGGCCAGGTAGTTCGCGTACTCGCCGCCCGATCCGGCGAACAGCGAGAAGTAGTCCTGACCGATCGTGCCGAAGTAGACGCCGGTTCGGCTGCCCTGGAGCGACCGGGGGTCGATCCGGGCCCGCTCGATCGCCTCCCACGAACACTCCAGCAACAACCGCTGCTGCGGATCCATCGCCAACGCCTCACGCGGCGAGATCCCGAAGAACTCGGCATCGAACTCCCCGGCGTCGTAGAGGAATCCGCCCTCGCGGACATAGGAGCGGTTTTCGTCGAACGCGGCGTCCAGGTCCCAGCCCCGGTCGGTGGGCAGCGGTGCCAGTGCGTCCACGCCGTGGTCGAGCAGCTCCCAGAACCGTTCCGGCGAACGGGCTCCGCCGGGCAGTCGGCAGCTCATGCCGATGATCGCGATCGGCTCCGCGTCCTTGCGCTCGGCCTCGCGCAGCCGCTGTCGTACGCTGCGCAGATCGGCGACGGTCTTCTTCAGATAGTCGCGGAGCTTTTCCTCGGTGGACCCGGCCGTCATCAGGACTCTCCCAGGTCGCTGTCGACCATGGCGAAGATCTCCTCGTCGGTGGCCGCCGACAGGTCGTCGTAGTCGGTCACTCGCTCCCGCGCGGCCGTCGCCGCGCGCCACTCGACGAGCAGCGCCTCCAGGTGGATCGTCACGTCCTCGACGCCGTCGGCGTCCGGGTCGAGACCGCGCAGTTCGCCGCGCAACCGGCCGACCGCGGCCAGTACCGGCTCGGTCGGGGACACCGGGTCGGTGGTCAGCAGCCCGTCCAGGTACTTGGCCAGGGCCTGCGGTGTCGGATGGTCGAAGACCACGGTGGCGGGCAATCGCAGCCCGGTGAGCGCGGTGAACCTGTTGCGCAGTTCGACCGCGGTCAGCGAGTCGAAGCCCAGCTCCCGGAAGGGTCGGTCCGTGGCGATCGCGTCCGCGGTGCCGTGGCCGAGCACCGCCGCCGCGTGCTCGCGCACCAGGCCGAGCAGCAGTTCACCGCGTTCGGCCGCGGTCAACGACGCGAGTTGCTGTTCCAGACCGGAGTCCTGCACGGCGGCGCTCACCGTGCGCCGGGTCGCGGAGCGCACCAGTCGGCGGAACATCGCCGGCACCTCGCCACTGCGGCCCCGCAGGCCGGCGACGTCCAGGTGCATGGGCAGCAGCAGTGCCTCGCCCGTGTCGCGGGCGGCGTCGAACAGGGCCAGTCCGTCCTGTTCGGACATCCCGGCGACACCGTTGCGGGCGATCCTGGCCAGCTCGGTGGAGCCCAGTCGTCCGGTCATCGCGCTGCGGTCGGTCCACAGGCCCCAGGCCAGCGACTGGCCGGCCAGGCCCGCCGCGCGGCGGTGTTCGACCAGTGCGTCGAGGAAGGCGTTGGCCGCCGCGTAGTTGGATTGACCGGCGCCGCCGAGGACCCCGCTGGCGGAGGAGAACAGCACGAAGTCGGTCAGTGGCGCGTTGCCGACCAGTCGATGCAGGTTCCACGCCGCGTCGACCTTCGGGCGCATCACGGTGTCGAGGCGTTCGGGGGTCTGCTTACCGATCACTCCGTCGTCCAGCACGCCCGCCGAGTGGATCACCGCGACCAGCGGGTGCCGGTCGTCGACCGAGCGCAGCACCTGCTCCAGCCGCTCGGCGTCGGCCAGATCGCAGGAGGCCCAGGTGACGGTGGCGCCGAGTTCGGTGAGTTCGCGTACCAGTTCGGTGCGTTCGGCGCTGCGGCCGATCAGCAGCAGGCGGGTCGCGCCGTGCTCGGTGACCAGGTGTCGGGCGACGAACCCGCCCACCGTGCCGCCGGCTCCGGTCACCAGCACCGTGCCGTCCGTCCTGATCGCCCGGGGAACGGTGAGCACGATCTTGCCGACGTGCTTGGCCTGGCTGATGTGCCGGAACGCCTCCGGCGCCCGGCGGACGTCCCACTGGGTGATCGGCAGCAGCCGCAACTTTCCGGCCTCGAACAGTCGGACGATCTCGGCGAGCATCTCGCCGGTCCGTTGCGGACCGGCCTCGACCAGGTCGAAGGCCCGGTAGGCGACACCGGGATGGGTCTCGGCCACCTGCTCGGGGTGTCGGATGTCGGTCTTGCCCATGTCCACGAACCGGCCGCCGCCGGGCATCAGTCGCAGCGAGGCGTCGACGAACTCCCGGGCCAGCGAGTTCAGTACCAGGTCCACACCGCGTCCGTCGGTGGCCGCCAGGAAGTTCTTTTCGAAGTCGAGGGTGCGGGAGGAGGAGATGTGCGCGTCGTCCAGCCCCAGTTCGCGCAGCGTGCCCCACTTGCCCGGACTGGCGGTGCCGAACACCTCGGCGCCCAGTTGCCGCGCGATCTGCACGGCCGCCATGCCCACACCGCCGGCGGCGGCGTGGATCAGTACGCGGTCGCCCGCGCCGACCCGGCCGAGGTCGCACAGGCCGTAGTAGGCGGTGAGGAACGCCGCAGGCACCGAGGCCGCCTGGGTGAAGGTCCAACTCGCCGGGATCCGCGCCAGGTAGCGGTGGTCGGTCACCGCGAGCGGACCGAAGCCCGCGGACAGGATGCCCATCACCCGGTCGCCCGGGGCCAGGTCCGGTACCGCGCCGCCGACCTCCACCACCACGCCGGCGGCCTCGCGGCCCAGCGTCAGGTCGTCGTCGACCATGCCCAGGGCGGCGACCACGTCGTGGAAGTTCAGGCCGCCCGCGTGTACCGCGACGCGCACCTCGTGATCCGCCAGTGGCTTCTCGGCGTGCGGGTAGGCGCCCAGGGTGAGGTTGTCGAAGGTGCCCGGTTCGGTGATCTCCAGTCGCCAGGCGGCCGTTCCGGCGGGCGGCACGAGGTCGGTGGGCGTGACGCGCAGCAGTCGGGCGGCGGTGGCCTTGCCGGCCCGGACCATGACCCGGGGTTCGTCGGCGTGGATCACCTCGGCCAGCGTCGAGAGCGAGTCCGCGTGGTCGTCGACATCGACGAGGGTGATCCGCCCGGGGTTCTCGGTCTGCGCGGATCGCACCAGGCCCCAGACCGGGCTGTGGATCAGGTCTCCGGGCAGGGCGTTGCGGGTGACCACGACCAGCCGGGAGTCGGCGAACCGTTCGTCGGCGAGCCAGTCCCGGATCACGGCCAGCACGTGCCCGACGGCCGCCCGGACGGCCGCGGGCACGTCCTGGTCGGGCCGGGTCGGGTGCACGCACGGCAGCACGAGCACCTCGGGTACCGGCTCGACGGACGCCGGCTCGGCGGCGGTGGCCACCTGCCAACCGGCGGTCTCCAGGGCCGGGGCGAGGCCGAGCGGGTCGTCCCCCAGCACCGCGGCGCGCGCGGCTCGGGCGTCGGTCCCGACCACGGGGACGGCTTCGTCCCAGCCGACCTTGAACAACGATTCCGGGCGCTTGGCCGCGAGTTGGTCGGCTTCGACCGGCCGGGTGGCGAGGTTCGCGAGGCTGAACACCGGCAGTCCGGTGCCGTCCCAGGCGTGCCAGGACCTTCCCTGTGCACCGGCCGGGCCGACCCGCACCCGCAGGGACCGGGCGCCGGTGGCGAACAGTTGCACGTCGGTGAAGGAGAACGGCAGCCGGGTCTCGCCGGCGCCGAGCGCACCGACCGCGCCGGCTTGGAGCGCGGCGTCGAACAGGCCCGGGTGCAGGCCGAATCCGGATACGTCGACGTCCTCGGGCAGGTCGACCTCGGCGAACAGTTCCTCGCCCGCCCGCCACACCTTGCGGACGCCGCGGAACACCGGTCCGTAGCGGTATCCGGCGTCGTCCAGTCGCTCGTAGAACCCGTCCGCCTCCACCGGGGTCGCCCCGGCGGGCGGCCAGACCGCCATGCTCTGCGGCTGCCGTCCCTCGATCGTCAGGAACCCCTCGGCGTGCGTCACCCAGTCCTGTTCGGCGCCGCGCGAGTGCACCGACACCGACCGCCGCTCCGGCTCGCCGATGTCGGTGACGACCACCCGGATCTGTACCGACTCCGTCTCGTCCAGCACCAGGGGTGCCTGCAGGGTCAGTTCCTCGACGCAGCCGAAGCCGACCTGGTGGCCCGCGTGCAGGGCCTGCTCGACCCACACCACGCCCGGCACCAGCACCGAGCCGAGCACCTGGTGATCGGCCAGCCACGGATACTGCGTCAATGCCAGCCGGCCGGTCCACGCCCACTGCCCGCCCGGCAACTCCACCGCTGCGGGCAGCAGTTCGTGGCCGGCCTCGACCAGTCCGGCCGCGCCCACGTCACCGGCGTGCGCACGCGGCGGCTCCAGCCACAGGCGCTCGCGCTGGAACGCGTAGGTGGGCAGGCCCACCCGCCGGCCGCCGGGCACCATGGCCGGCCAGTCGATGGGCAGGCCGCCGGCCCAGGCGTCGCCGGCCGAGGTGATCATCCGCGCCAGGTCGCCCTCGTCGCGGCGCAGGCTCTGCAGGACCACGGCCTGCCCGCCGGCCTCGTGCACGGTCTCCTCGATCCCGACCGTCAGGACCGGGTGCGGGCTGCATTCGAGGAACACGGCGTGGCCCTGGTCCAGCAGGTACCGGACACCGGTCCGGAATTCCACCGTCTGCCGCAGGTTGCGGTACCAGTACTCGGGGCCAAGCTCGACGGTGTCGATCCGCTCGCCGGTCACCGTCGACACGAACGGCAGCTCGCCGGTGCGGGGCGAGATGCCCGCGAGGGCCGCGAGCAGTTCCTCGCGGATCGTCTCCACCTGTGCGGAGTGCGACGCGTAGTCCACGTCGATCCGCCGGGCCCGGATCCCGTCGGCCTCACACGCGGCGAGCAATTCCTCCAGGCCGGCGACGTCGCCGGAGACCACGGTGGACGAGGAGCCGTTGACCGCCGCCACCGACACGCCCGGGTAGTCGGCCAGCAGCGGCAGGACCCGCTCCCGGGACAACGCCACCGACACCATCCCGCCCGGGCCGGAGAGTTTCTCGGCGATCAACCGGCTCCGCAGTGCCACCACCCGGGCGGCGTCCTCGACGGACAACGCCCCGGCCACCGTGGCGGCGGCGATCTCGCCCTGCGAGTGCCCGATCACCGCGGCGGCCGAGACACCCCAGGACCGCCACACCTCGGCCAGCGACACCATCACCGCCCACAACGCGGGCTGTACGACCTCGACCCGGGCCAGGGCGGCGGCGTCGTCGAGCACGTCGAGCGGCTCGAAGTCGACGAACGGAGCCAGCGCCTTGGCGCACCGCCGCATCGAGTCCCGGAACACCGCGGAGGACTCCAGCAGTGCCCGGCCCATGCCGAGCCATTGACACCCCTGGCCGGCGAACACCAGCACCGCACCGTCTCGCACAGTGGCCGCCGGGCCGTCGGGGCCGGTGGCCACTGCCGCCAGGCCCGCGAGCAGTTCCTCCCGGTCCCGGCCCACCACCACCGCGCGGTGCTCGAACGCGCTGCGGGTGGTCGCGAGCGACCAGCCCACGTCGACGGGGTCCAGATGCGCCACCCGCGCGCCCAGTTGCGCCGCCTGTGCCCGCAGTGCCGCCGCGGTGCGGCCGGACAACACCCACGGCAGCGCGTCGGGCACCGGTGCGCGCTCGGCCCGGTCCCGGACGGACTCGGCGGGCGGCGCCTCCTCGACGATCACGTGGGCGTTGGTGCCGGAGATCCCGAACGAGGACACCCCGGCCCGGCGCGGCCGGCCGTGCCCGGCGGACCATTCCTGCGGCGACGCCAACAACCGCACCGAGCCCGAGGACCAGTCCACCTCCGCCGTCGGCTCCTGCACATGCAAGGTCCTGGGCAATACGCCTTCGCGCAGCGACAGCACCATCTTGATCACGCTCGCCACGCCGGCGGCGGCCTGGGTGTGCCCGACGTTGGACTTCACCGACCCCAGCCACAGCGGACGATCCGCCGGCCGCCCCTGCCCGTACGCGGCCAGCAGCGCCTGCGCCTCGATCGGGTCGCCCAGGGCGGTACCCGTGCCGTGCGCCTCGACCACGTCGATGTCCGAGGGGGCGAGCCGGGCGTTGGCCAACGCCGCCTGGATGACCCGCTGTTGGGACGGCCCGTTCGGCGCGGCCAGGCCGTTCGAGGCGCCGTCCTGGTTCACCGCCGAGCCGCGCAGCACGGCCAGCACCTCGTGGCCGTTGCGCCGGGCCTCGGCGAGCCGCTCCAGTACCAGTACGCCGACGCCCTCGGCCATGCCCATGCCGTCGGCGGACGCCGAGAACGCCTTCGAGCGGCCGTCCCAGGCCAGTCCCCGCTGCCGGGAGAAGGACACCAGCGCCAACGGGGTGGACATCACCGTCACGCCGCCGGCCAACGCCAGGTCGCATTCCCCGGCCCGCAGCGCCTGCGCGGCCAGATGCAGCCCGACCAGCGAGGACGAGCACGCGGTGTCCACCGTGACGGCGGGGCCCTGGAGACCGAGCACGTAGGACACCCGGCCGGAGACCACGCTGGACGCGTTGCCGGTCAGCAGGTGGCCCTCGGAGCTCTCCGCCCCGCTCGTCCTGCCGTAGTGGCCGTTCCAGGCGCCGATGTAGACGCCGACGTCCGTGCCGCGCAGCGACACCGGGTCGATGCCGGCCCGCTCCAGCGCGCCCCAGGAACACTCCAGCAGCAGCCGCTGCTGCGGATCCATCGACAGGGCCTCGCGCGGCGAGATGCCGAAGAACCCGGGGTCGAACTCCCCCGCGTCGTACAGGAAGCCGCCGTCGCGGACGTAGCACTTGCCCGGCTCGTCGGGGTCCGGGTCGTACAGCTCGTCCAGGTCCCAGCCGCGATCGTCGGGGAACCCGGCGACCGCGTCGACGCCGTCGTCGAGCAGCGTCCAGAAGTCCTCGGGCGACCGCACGCCGCCGGGATAGCGGCAGCCCATGCCCACGATGGCGATCGGCTCGCAGTACCGGTCCTCTGCCTGCTGCAACCGCTCCGTCACGTCCGCCAGGTCGGCGGTGACGCGCCGGAGATAGGTGCGGAGCTTGTCTTCGTCCCCCATGGAGAGACCCATCCTTTTCGCGTGGTAGTCGACAGAGGTCAGGAACGGCCGAATTTGGCGTCGATGAAGTCGAAGAGATCGTCGTCGCTCACGTCGTCGACCTGTTCTCGGGAAGCACTCTGATCGCCGCCCCGGGCCTGGTCCCATCCGGTGAGCAGGGCGCGCAGCCGCGTGGTGAGCGCCGCCCGCTCCCGGACGTCCGGCACGACCGCGGGCAGGGTGTCGCAGGACAGTGCCGCGACGGTGGACTCCAGTCGGGCCAGGTCCTCGAACAGGGCGGAGCGGACCGGGTTTTCGTCGAAGGCGAGCCGCGAGCCGAGGTACGTCGCGAGCGCCGCGGGGTTCGGGTGGTCGAAGACCAGGCCGGCCGGCAGGCTCAGCCCGGTGGCCGCCGCGAGCCGATTGCGCAGCTTGACCGCGGTGAGCGAGTCGAAGCCGAGGTCGCGGAACGACCGGTCGACCGGGACCGCGGCCGCGTCGGGGTGCCCCAGCACCACCGCGGCCTGCGCCGCCACCGCGCCGAGCAGCGCCCGACGTCGCTCGTCCCCGGAGAGCGTGGCCAACCTGGCGACCAGGTCCGGGGTCTGCTCCGCCGGTTCCGGCGCTCGCACCGGCCGGGCCTCGGGAATCTCGCCGATCAGCGGCCGATCGCGCGCCGACGTGTAGCGCGCGGCGAAGGTCGGCCAGTCGATGTCCGCGACGACGAGGGTGCCCTCGTCGTGTTCGAGCGCCTGATCCAGGGCGCCGATCGCGACCTGCGGATCCATGAACCGCAGCCCCTGGCGGTGCAGGCGCTCCTCGGCGGCCCCCGTCGCCATCCCCTCGCCGGCCCAGGCGCCCCAGGCCACCGACGTGGCGGCCAGGCCCCGACCGCGGCGGTGTTCGGCGAGTGCGTCCAGGTCGGCGTTGGCCGCCGCGTACGCACCCTGTCCGCCGCTGCCCCACACTCCCGCGCCGGAGGAGAACAGTACGAAGGCGTCCAGATCGCCGAGCAGTTCGTGCAGGTTTCGCGCGCCCGCCGCCTTCGGCGCGAGCACCGCGGCGATCTCGGCCGCGTCGGTGTCCAGCAGCCGCGCGGACCGTCCCGAGCCCGCCGTGTGCACGACGGTGCGGATCGGCGGGCCGGCCGTGCGCAGTTGCTCCAGGAGCGTGGCCAGGGCGGCGCGGTCGGCGACGTCGCACGCGGCGATGGTGACCCGGGCGCCGAGGGCGACCAGCTCCTCGCGCAGTCGATCCGCGCCTTCCGCGTCCGGGCCGCGGCGGCTGACCAGCACCAGGTGCCGTACACCGGCGTGCGCCAGCCGGCGGGCGACGTGGCCGCCCAGTCCGCCGGTGCCGCCGGTGATCAGCGCGGTGTCGCGGAACTGCGGCGCGCTGCCCGCGCTTTCGGATGCCGGGGCCCGGACCAGCCGCCTGGCCAGCAGCCCGGCCGGGCGCAGGGCGAGCTGGTCCTCGCCGTCCGGGGTGGACAGGGCGGCGAGCAGCAGGGCCGCCGTACGCTCGTCGAGTTCGGCCGGCAGGTCGAGCAGACCTCCCCACGACTCCGGGTGTTCCAACCCGAACACCCGTGCAAGACCCCACAGTTGCGCGGATTTTGTGGAGTCCACCGAGTCGGTGCCGGTGGCCGCGACGCCGCCGCGGGTGAGCGTCCACAGGCGGGCTCGCACTGCGGCGTCGGTCAGCGCCTGGACGAGCAGCACGGTGTCCGACACGGCACGGGGCAGTACGTCGTGGTCCCGGTGCGTGGTCTCGGCCAGTCCCAGCAGGGACACCAGCGCGGTGGGGCGGGCGACGCCCAGCCGCTCGGCGAGCGTCGCCCGGGTGTCCTGTGGTCCCAGGGCCAGGAGGTCGACGTCGGCGCCGGCGCCGGCCAGGGCCGCGCGGATCCGGTCGGTGTCCGCGTCGTGTTCGAGTTCGGCGGGCACGACCACGGTCCAGCGGGCGATCGGCTCGGCGGGGGGCCGGGGGTCGGCGACCGGCCGCCAGACGACCCGGTAGCGCAGGGCGTCCGCGGCGAGTTTGCGCCGCCGTTCCCGACGCCAGTCGGCCAGCGCCGGCAACACGTGCGCCAGGGGCGGGCGCAGGTCGTCGTGGTCCTGCCCTGCCGGACCCCGCAGCAGGGCCGCCAGTCGGTCCGGGTCGCCCTGGTCGACGGCGGCCCAGAAGTCCTGGTCCCCCTCCTCGGCGGCGGGCCGGGGCCGGTCCGCGGCTTCCAGCCAGTAGCGCGAGCGTTGGAAGGCGTATCCGGGCAGTTGCACCCGCCGGCCGCCGGCCAGCAGCGGCGTCCAGTCGATCTCGACACCTCGAATCCAGGCTTCGCCGGCCGCCGTCACCATCCGGGTGAGGTCTCCCTCGTCCCGGCGCAGGCTCTCCAGCACCACCGCCTGATGGTGCTGGGCCGTCTCCTCGATGCCGACGGTCAGGACCGGGTGCGGGCTGGACTCGATGAACACCGCGTGCCCCCGGTCCAGCAGGTGGCGCACACCGGCCCGGAATTCCACGGTCTGCCGCAGGTTCCGGTACCAGTACTCGGGGCCCAGTTCGGCGGTGTCGATCCGCTCGCCCGTCACCGTCGACACGAACGCGAGTTCGGCGGTTCGCGGGGTGATCCCGTCCAGCAGGGTGAGCAGTTCGTCGCGGATCAGCTCGATCTGCGCGGAGTGGGAGGCGTAGTCCACGTCGATCCGCCGGGCCCGCACCCCCTGCCCCGCACACGCGGCGAGCAGCTTGTCCAGCCCGGGGATGTCACCGGAAACCACGGTGGACGACGACCCGTTGACCGCCGCCACCGACACGTCGGGGTAGTCGGCGAGCAGGGCGACCACCTCGTCGCGCGGCAACGCCACCGACACCATCCCGCCCAACCCGGACAACCTCTCGGCGATCAGCCGGCTCCGCAACGCCACCACCCGCGCGGCGTCGTCGACGGACAGCGCCCCGGCCACCGTCGCGGCGGCGATCTCACCCTGCGAATGCCCGATCACCGCGGACACCGGCACACCCCAGGACCGCCACAGCGCGGCCAGGGAGACCATCACCGCCCACAGCGCGGGCTGCACGACCTCCACCCGTGCCAGCGCCGTCTCGTCCGTCAGTACGGCCCGCACGTCGAAGTCGACGAAGGGCCGCAACGCCTCGGCGCAACGCCCCATCGACTCGCGGAACACCGCGGCCGACTCGGACAACTCCCGCCCCATGCCGACCCATTGGCAACCCTGGCCGGCGAACACCAGCACCACGCCGCGGTGGACGCCGGCCGCCCCGGGATGCTCGCCCCCGGCGGCCACCGCCGACGTGCCGGCCAGCAACTCCTCGCGGCTGCGGCCGACCACCACGGCACGGTGCTCGAACACACCGCGCGTGGCGGCCAGCGACCAGCCCAGGTCCAGCGCGGCCGATTCCGGACGAGCGGTGGCGTGCGCCGCCAACCGCGCGGCCTGTGCCCGCAACGCCTCGGGCGACCGGCCGGACAACACCCACGGCAGTACGTCGGGGCCGGCCACCACGACGTCGTCGGAGGGCTCGTCCGGGGCCTGTTCGACGATCACGTGCGCGTTGGTGCCGGAGATCCCGAACGAGGACACCCCGGCCCGGCGCGGCCGACCGTGCTCGGCCGGCCACGCCTGCTGCGCGGTCAGCAGTCGCACCGCGCCCGAGGACCAATCCACCTCGGGAGTCGGCTCGTCCACGTGCAACGTCCGCGGCAACACGCCCGCCCGCATCGCCAGCACCGTCTTGATCACGCCGGCGACCCCGGCGGCGGCCTGGGTGTGGCCGATGTTCGACTTCAGCGAGCCGAGCCACAGCGGACGATCGGCGGGCCGACCGGGTCCGTAGACCGCCAGCAGTGCCTGTCCCTCGATCGGATCACCCAGCGTGGTGCCGGTGCCGTGCGCCTCCACCGCGTCGATCTGATCCGGCGTCAGCCGGGCGTCGTCCAGGGCCTGCCGGACGACCGCCTGCTGCGACGGGCCGTTCGGCGCGGTGAACCCACTGCTGGCACCGTCCTGGTTCACCGCCGAACCGCGCAACACGGCCAGCACCTCGTGCCCGTGCCGCCGGGCGTCGGAAAGCCGCTCCAGCACCAGCACCCCGACACCCTCGCCGAAGCCCGTGCCGTCCGCCGTGGACGAGAACGCCTTGCAGCGACCGTCCGCCGCGAGTCCGCGCTGCCTGCTGAAGGTGGTGAACACGGTCGGCGCCGAGATGACCGACGCTCCGCCGGCCAACGCCAGCGAGCACTGTCGTTGCCGCAGCGCCTGCGCGGCCAGGTGCAGGGCGACCAGCGAGGACGAACAGGCCGTGTCCACGGTGACCGCGGGCCCGGTCAGCCCGAAGGTGTAGGAGATCCGCCCGGAGGCCGCACTGCCGGCGTTGCCGATGCCGACGAACGCCTCGACGTCCTCGTCGAGGCGAGGCAGTCGGGTCGCGTACTCGTGGGTCATCAGTCCGGTGTAGACACCGATCGGGCTGTCCGCGAACGCGGCCGGGCCGATGCCCGCCCGCTCCAGGGCCTCCCACGAACACTCCAGCAGCAGCCGGTGTTGCGGGTCCATCGTCAACGCCTCACGGGGCGAGACACCGAAGAACCCGGGGTCGAAGTCGGCGACGTCGTAAAGGAATCCGCCTTCGCGCACATAGGACCTGCCGGGCGCGTCCGGGTCGGGATGGAAGAGGTCGGCGTCCCAGCCCCGGTCGGCCGGGAACGGCGCGATCGCGTCGCGGCCCTGTGCGACCAGGTCCCACAGCTCCTCCGGGGTGCGGACGCCGCCGGGGAAGCGGCAGGCCATCGCGACGATCGCGATCGGCTCGACGGCCGCCGACTCCAGTTCGCGCACCCGCTCGCGAGCGGACCGCAGTTCCGCGGTGACCCGTTTCAGGTATCCGAGCGCCTTGTCGTCGCCGTTCACTGCGCACCTCCGATTCCCAGCTCGTCGTCCAGGTAGGCGTAGATCTCGTCCGCGGTCGCGGTATCCAGGTCGCCGACGTCGTCGGCGGGTGCGGCCGACGACCGCAGCTCCGCCAGCAGGGCGGTCAGCCGTTGGGCGATCAGGCCCCGGTCCAGTGCGTGCGAGGTCGGGCCGGTGAGGTCGCGGCGCAGCACGTCCAGCCGTTCCAGCGCCGATCCGGTGGCGTCGACCGTGCCCACCAACCGCCCGACCAGGTAGGCGGCGAGCCGTTCCGGGCTCGGGTGGTCGAAGACGGTGGTGGCGGGCAGCCGCAGATCCAAGTGCTTGGCCAGCCTGTTGCGCAGCCGTACCGCGGTCAGCGAGTCGAAGCCCAGGTCGAGGAAACCTCGCGAGGGGACGATCGCGTCCGGGCTCTCGTGGCCGAGCACCGCGGCCGCCGCGCCGAGTACGACGTCCTGCACCAGGTGCAGCCGTTCCTCGCCGCTCAGCTCGGCCAACCGCTGTGCGAACCGTCCGTCGGTCGCCGGAACCGCGGCGGCGACCGTCCGCCGCGGCGCCCGCACCAGGCCGCGCAACATCGCCGGCACCTCGTGCCCGGACCCCGTGTCGAGTCGGATGGGTACCGCGAGCGGCGCAGCGACGCCGAGCGCGGCGTCGAAGGCGGCCAGGGCCTCGGCGGCGGACAGCGCGCCGACCGCGGCGATGTTGCGCGACGCGGACCCGACCTGCCTGGTCATTTCGCTGCGCTGGGCCCACAGTCCCCAGGCCAGCGACAGGCCGGGCAGGCCGCGGGCCGCGCGGTGCGCGGCGAGCGCGTCCAGGAAGCCGTTCGCCGCCGCGTAGTTGGCCTGGCCGGCCGCGCCGAGGACCGAGGCGGCAGAGGAGAACAGTACGAACGCGCTCAGCGGCAGGTCGGCGGTCAGTTCGTGCAGGTGCCAGGCGGCATCGGCCTTGGGGCGCAACACCGCGTCCAGCCACTGCGCGGGTTGGTTGCCGAGCACGCCGTCGTCCAGCACACCGGCGGCGTGCACGACGGCGGACAGCGGGTACTCCGGGTCCACTCCGGCGAGCAGTTCGGCCACGGCGCCGCGGTCGGCGACGTCGGCCGCCACGATGTCGACGTGTGCGCCCAGTTCGGTGAGTTCGGCGTGCAGCCGGTCGGCGCCGGCGGCCGCGGGGCCGGCGCGGCCGACCAGCAGGAGCCGGGTGTTGCCGTGTGTCTCCACGATGTGCCGGGCCAGCAGTGCGCCCAGGGTGCCGGTGCCACCGGTGATCAGGACGGTGCCGGTGCCCAGCGAACCGCCCCCGGTCGGCTCGCCGATCCGGGCCAGTCGGGGCACCTTGCCCAGGCCGGCCCGCACCAGCACCTCGGGTTCGGGGCCGGCCGCGAAGCCGGGCACGGTGGCGGTCGAGTCGGGGTGGTCGTCCAGGTCGAGGAGGGTGATCCGGTCCGGGTTCTCGGTCTGCGCAGTGCGCAGCAGTGCCCGGACGGTGCCGTGCACGAGGCCGTCGCGGGACTCGTCGCGGGTGACCACGACCAGGCGGGATTCGGCGAAGCGGGCGTCGGTGAGCCACTCCTGCAACACGCCGAGGACCCGCCCGGTCGCCGCGCGCACGGCCGCGGGCGGCTCGTCGCGATCGGCCGCGGGCCACCGGCACGGGAGCAGAACCAGGTCGGGCACGATCCGTACGGCGGCCGGGTCGGCGGCGGTGTCGACCCGCAGGCCCGCGTGCTCCAGTGCGGCGGCCAGGTCGAGGGGGTCCGGGCCCAGGACGACCGCGGAGCCGGCAACGGATCCGGGGGCCGGGGTCACCGGCTGCCAGTCGATCCCGAACAGGACTTCCGCGGGCTTCGTCGCCAACTGCCCCGCGTCGACCGGCCGGGTGGCGAGCCGTCCGATGTCGAACACCGGGAGTCCGTCGCCGTCCCAGGCCCGCCAGGAGGATTCGCGCGGGTCGATCCGCACCCGCAGCGCGGTCGCGCCGGTGGCGAACAGGTGCACGTCGGTGAAGGAGAACGGGAGTCGGGTCTCGCCGGGACGGTGCCCGGCCGCGTCGTCGAAGGCGATGCCGTGCAGGGCCGCGTCGAAGAGTGCGGGGTGGATGCCGAACCCCTCGCTCGTCCCGTCCCCGGGCAGCGCGATCTCGGCGTACAGCTCCTCGCCGCTCCGCCAGATCCGCCGCAGGCCGCGGAACGCGTCGCCGTAGTGGTAGCCGGCCGCTTCGAGTCTCTCGTAGAACCCGTCGACGTCGAGCGCCGCGGCCCCGGCGGGCGGCCACTGCGTGAGAGCGGCGGGGGGCGGAGCGGCCACGCCGAGGATGCCCTCCGCGTGGGTGGTCCAGGTCCCGTCCGGGCGCTGCGAATGCATCGACACCGCCCGGCGGTCGGGGTCGTCGAGCTCGGTGACCACCACCCTGATCCCGGCCGGAGCCGACTCGTCCAGCAGCAGCGGTGCCTGGAGGTTCAGCTCCTCCACGGCGCCGAAGCCGACCCGGTGTCCGGCGTGCAACGCCAGTTCCACCCAGGCCACGCCGGGCAGCAGTACCGATCCCAGCACCGCGTGGTCCGCCAGCCACGGAAACGCCCGGGTGGAGGGTTGTCCGGTCCACACCGACCGGCCGCCCGGCAGTTCCACCGTCACGGGAGCCAGCGCGTGCCCGGCCTCGGCCAGTCCCACCGCGGCCACGTCGCCCGCGTGGCCGGGCGTCGCGTCCAGCCAGTGTTGCCGGTGTTGGAAGGCGTAGGTGGGCAGTTCCACCCGTCGGCCGCCGGCGAGCAACGGCATCCAGTCGACCGCCACACCCCGGGTCCAGGCTTCGGCCGCCGCGCCGACCATCCGGGTGAGATCGCCCTCGTCCCGACGCAGGCTCTCCAACGCCACCACGCCGTCCGCGGTCTCTTCGATGCCCACGGTCAGTACCGGGTGCGGGCTGGCCTCCAGGAAGACCCGATGTCCCCGGTCCAGCAGGTACTGCACGCCCGCCTGGAACTCCACGGTGCGGCGCAGGTTGCCGTACCAGTATTCCGGGCCCAGTTCGGCGGTGTCGATGCGCTCACCGGTCACCGTCGACACGAACGGCACGTCACCGGGCAGCGGACGAATCCCCTGCAACGCGGTCACCAACTCGTCGCGGATCGACTCCACCTCTTGCGAGTGCGAGGCGTAGTCCACGTCGATCCGCCGGGCCCGGATCCCGCCGGCGTCGCAGGAGGCCAGCAGCGCGACCAGCCCGGCGAGGTCGCCCGAAACCACGGTGGACGACGGGCCGTTGGCGGCCGCGATCGACACGCCGGGGTGCTCCGGGAGCATCGCGACGACCTGGTCGCGGGGCAACGCGATCGAGGCCATCCCGCCCGGGCCGGAGAGTTTCTCGGCGATCAACCGGCTGCGTACCGCCACCACTCGGGCGGCGTCCTCGACGGACAACGCCCCGGCCACCGTGGCGGCGGCGATCTCGCCCTGCGAGTGCCCGATCACCGCGGCGGCCGAGACACCCCAGGACCGCCACACCTCGGCCAGCGACACCATCACCGCCCACAACGCGGGCTGTACGACCTCGACCCGGGCCAGGGCGGCGGCGTCGTCGAGCACGTCGAGCGGCTCGAAGTCGACGAACGGAGCCAGCGCCTTGGCGCACCGCCGCATCGACTCGCGAAACACTGCGGACGACTCGGACAACTCCCGGCCCATTCCCACCCATTGGCATCCCTGGCCGGCGAACACCAGGACCGGACCGTCGTCCACGGCGACCGCATCGGCGCCGGCACCGTCGGCGGCCACCGCCGACAGCCCGGCCAGCAACTCCTGCCGGTCCGCGCCCACGACCACCGCACGCTGCTCGAACGCGCTGCGGGTGGTCGCCAACGACCAACCCACGTCCAGGGCGGTCGAGTTCGGCTTGGTCGACAGGTGCTCGGCCAACCGTGCGGCCTGCGCCCGCAGTGCCTGCGGCGAGCGGCCGGACAACACCCACGGAATCACGTGCGGCGCGGGTGCCGGTGCCTCGTCCGGTTGTTCGTCCGGTATCTGTTCCAGGATCAGGTGCGCGTTGGTACCGCTGATGCCGAACGAGGACACCCCGGCCCGGCGCGGCCGGCCGTGCTCGGCGGGCCACTCCTGCTGCGCGGTCAACAACCGCACCGCGCCCGAGGACCAATCCACCTCCGGCGTCGGCTCGTCCACATGCAGCGTGCGAGGCAGCACCCCTTCGCGCATCGCCCGGATCATCTTGATCACACTCGCCACGCCGGCGGCGGCCTGGGTGTGGCCGATGTTGGACTTCACCGACCCCAGCCACAGCGGACGATCGGCGGGCCGGCCCTGCCCGTAGGTGGCCAGCAGCGCCTGGGCCTCGATCGGATCGCCCAGCGCCGTCCCGGTCCCGTGCGCCTCGACCACGTCCACATCGCCCGGTGCCAGGCCCGCGTTGGCCAACGCGGCCCGGATCACCCGCTGTTGCGAGGGACCGTTCGGCGCCGTCAACCCGTTCGAGGCCCCGTCCTGGTTGATCGCCGAACCCCGCACCACCGCCAGCACCTCGTGCCTGTGCCGCCGGGCGTCGGAAAGCCGCTCCAGCACCAGGATTCCGACGCCCTCGGCCCAGGCCACGCCGTCCGCGGCCTTGGCGAACGCCTTGCTGCGGCCGTCGGCGGCCAGTCCGCGCTGCCGGGAGAACTCGACGAACGGACGCGGGGTGTGCATCACCGTCACCCCGCCGGCCAACGCCAACTCGCACTCGCCCGCCCGCAACGCCTGGGCGGCGAGGTGCAGTCCGACCAGGGAGGTCGAGCACGCCGTGTCCACGGTGACCGCCGGGCCGACGAAGTCGAAGGTGTAGGAGATCCGCCCGGAGGCGATGCTGCCGGCGCTTCCGGTGCCGAGCGTGCCCTCGTATCCGGCCGGCACCGCGCCCAGCCGGGAGGCGTACTCGTGGTACATCACGCCCGCGTACACCCCGGTTCGGCTGCCCTTGAGCGAGACGGGGTCGATGCCCGCGTGTTCGAGCGCCTCCCACGAACACTCCAACAGCAGGCGCTGCTGGGGGTCCATCGCCAGCGCCTCGCGGGGCGAGATCCCGAAGAAGCCGGCGTCGAACCTGCCCGCCTGGTGCAGGAAACCGCCCTCGCGCACATACGACTTGCCGACCGCGTCCGGGTCGGGGTCGAACAGGTTCCGGGTGTCCCAGCCGCGGTCGACCGGCCACTCGGATATGCCGTCGCCGCCGGAGACGACCAGGTCCCACAGGTCGTCGGGTGTGCGGACGCCGCCCGGGTAACGACCGGCCATGCCCACGATGACGATCGGATCGTCCTGGACCGGCGCGGCGACCTCGGTGTTCGCCGCCGCCTCCGGCTCGGGCACGATCAGCCGGGTCAGCACATGCTCGGTGATCGCCCGTGGGCTCGGGTAGTCGTAGGTCAGCGTGGCGGGCAGCCGCAGGTCGGTGGCGGCGGCGAGCCGATTGCGAAACTCCACCGCGGTCAGCGAGTCGAAGCCGGCCTCGTGCAGGTTCTGCTCGGGTCGCACACCGTCGGCGGCGTTGTAGCCCAGGGTGTCGGCGACGGCGCTACGCACGATGTTGAGCACCATCCGGCTGCGTTCGGCGCCGGTCAGCCCACCCAGCCGGTCCGCGAGCGAGGAGTCCCGCCGGGCGCGGGCCGGTTCGCGGACCAGACCGCGCATCGGCACCGGGAGGTGCTCGCGTCGGGCGCGCAACATCGCGGTGTCCACCCGCATCGGCAACAACACGGCGTGCTCGGCGGCGCATCCGGCGTCGAACAGCCGCATGCCCTCCTCGGAGGTCAGCGCGGTGACGCCGATCCGCGAGATTCGGGTGAGTTCGGCGTCGCCGAGACCGCGGGTCATGCCGCTGTCCTGGGCCCACAGCCCCCAGGCGAGGGAGACCGCGGGCAGCCCGAGCCTCCTGCGGTGGGTGGCCAGCGCGTCCAAGTAGGCGTTCGCGGCGGCGTAGTTGCCCTGCCCGGCGGCGCCGAGGGTGGCCGCGGCCGAGGAGAACAGCACGAACGCGGCCAGGTCCAGGTCGGCGGTCGCCTCGTGCAGGTGCCGGGCGCCGTCCACCTTCGCCGCGAACGAGGTGTCGATGCGTTCGGGGGTCAGTGCGTGCAGGACACCGTCGTCCAGGACACCGGCGGTGTGCACGACCGCGGTGAGCGGATGTTCGCCCGGTATCGAGGCGAGAAGTCGGTCCACCGCGGCGCGCTCGGACACGTCGCAGCGCACCGAGGTGATCTCCCCGTCGAGCAGTTCGCTCCCCGGGGCGGGCCTGCCGCTGCGACTGGCCAGGATCAGCCTGCGTACACCCAGGTTCCGCACGACGTGCTCGGCCACGAGTCCGGCCAGCGTTCCGGATCCGCCGGTGATCAGCACGGTGCCGTCGGGGTTCCACCCGGCCGGGGCCTGCCGCACGACGGCGGGGGCCAACCGGGGGACCAGGATCCTGCCGTCCCGGATCGCCGATTGTGGTTCGCCGGTGGCGATCGCCGCGGCCAGGGCGGGTGTCGCGGAGCCGGGATCGTCCACATCGATCAGCACGAAACGGTCGGGGTGCTCGGTCTGCGCGGTCCGGACGAGTCCCCACAACGGCGCGTGCACGAGATCCGGCTCGTCGTCGCCGATCACCACGGCCCGTCGGGTGACCAGCGCCAACCTGGCGCCGGTGTCGGCGGTCAGCCAGCGCTGGAGCAGGGCCAACACGCGGTGGGTGGCCGCGTGCGTGGCATCGGCCTCGGGCGCCGCGTCGACGTCGGCCTGGGGGGCGGTCTCCGTGTCGGTGTCGAAGCACCGCACCACCACGATGTCGCAGTCGTGCGCGAGTGCCTCCTCCGGCGTGCTCGCGGTGGCGATGCGCAGTCCGGAGCCGTCGGCCGCGGGCACCGGCGTCCAGTCGAGGCGGAACAGGGCATCGGATGTGCCGAGGTCGAGCGGCATGGCGGAGATCGGGCGCAGCGCCAGCGTATCGACGGTCAGGACCGGTCGGCCCGCGGTGTCGGTGACGTCCAGCCGGATGGCATCGGTACCCGCCTTGGAGATCCGCACCCGCACGGCCGTCGCGCCCCGACTCCACAGGGCCACCCCGGTCCAGGCGAACGGGAGGTACTTGCCGTCCGGCCGTTCGTGGAACTCGCCCAGCCGGGCGGCGTGCAGGGCCGCGTCGAGCAGGGCCGGATGCATGCCGAATCTCGCCGCCTCGGCGCCGGCCACCTCGGGCAGGGCGACCTCCGCGAAGATCTCGTCGGCCTGTCGCCACACGGCCCGCAGCCCTTGGAACAGCGGACCGTAGTGGTAGCCGTGGTCGGCCAGGCCGGGGTAGAAGTCGTCGAGGTCGACGGTCTGCGCCTGCGGCGGCGGCCACTGGGCGATCGACGGAGCGGGCTCCGGGGCATCCGCGGGAGCCAGCAGACCGCTCGCGTGCAGGGTCCACTCGTGCTCGACGTGCTCGTCGTGGGGCCGGGCGTGCACGGTGAGGGCACGTCTGCCGTCGTTCTCGGTGGCACCGACGACCATCTGCACCTGCGCCGAGCCCCGCTGCGGAATCACCAGCGGCTGATGGAGGGTCAGGTCCTCCAGGGCCGGGCAGCCGGCCTCGTCGCCGGCGCGCAGGGCCAGATCGACCAGTGCGGTGCCGGGCAGCAGCACCGAGCCCAGCACGGTGTGGCCGGCCAACCACGGGTGGGTGCGCAGCGACAACCGTCCGGTGAGCACCACCCTGTCCTCGCCCGCGATGGCGACGGTGGCGCCCAACAAGGGGTGCCGGGCGTCGGCGAGGCCGATCTCCGCCGGTTCGCCCGTGCTCGGGCCGGTGTGGATCCAGTAGTGCTGGTGTTGGAAGGCGTAGGTGGGCAGGTCGACGGCGCGAGCCTCGGCGAACGTCGGTGCCCAGTCGACCGGATGTCCGCCGACATGCACCGCGGACAACGCCGACAACACGGTCCGCACCTCGTCCTGCCCCGCACGCAACGCCACCGTCGAGGCCACCTCGACGCCGGCCTCGTCGGCGCACTCGGCGACCGCCCCGGCCAATGCCCCCGCGGGCCCCAGCTCCACCCACGTCGAGACACCCGCGTGCAACAGGGTGTGCACGCCCGCGCCGAACAACACCGGCTCACGCACCTGGCGAACCCAGTAGTCCGGCGAACACCACGCATCCGGATCCACCCACGAACCCGTCACACCCGACACCGCCGACAACCCCGGGCGGTCAAAGCGCACCGACTCCAGGACCCGCCGGAACTCCGCCGACATCGGCTCCATCAACGGGGAATGGAACGCGTGCGACACCCGCAGCCGACGCGCACGGCCGCCTCGCGCCGACACCTCGGCGACCACCGCCGCCACGGCCTCCTCGGTACCGGAGACCACCACCTGACCGGGCCCGTTCACCGAGGCGACCACCACACCCGGCGTCAACAGCCCCTCGACCTCGTCCGGCCCCAGTCCCACCGCCGCCATCGCACCGCCCGACGGCAACTCCTGCATCAATCGGCCGCGTGCGGCCACCACCGCGCAGGCGTCCGGCAACGACCACACGCCCGCGACGTGCGCCGCCGCCAACTCGCCGATCGAATGCCCCACCACGTGCCCCGGCCGCACCCCGAAGGATTCGGCCAGCCGGTAGAGCGCCACCTCGATAGCGAACAGCCCCGCCTGGGTGAACACCGTCTCGTCCAGCAGACCCTCGGTGCCCTCGGCACCGAACACCACGTCCCGCACCGGATGCATGACGTGGCCCGTCAACCGCCGATCCAGCTCCGCCGCCGCCGCGTCGAACGCCTCGGCGAACACCGGGAATCGCTCGTACAGACCCCGGCCCATCCCCGGCCGCTGGCCGCCCTGCCCGGCGAACACGAAGCCCAGGGCGCCGGACCGCGCCGCACCCGAAACCACACCCGGCCCGGCCCCTCCCCCGGCCACGGCACCAAGACCCGCGAGCAGTTCCTCCCGGTCCAGGCCCACGACCACCGCACGATGCTCGAAGGCGCTGCGGGTCGACGCCAACGACCAACCCACGTCCGGGACGGCCGACTCCGGGCTTGCCGACAGATGCGCGGCCAACCGCGCCGCCTGCGCCCGCAACGCCTGCGCCGTCCGCCCCGACAACACCCACGGCAGCACGGCCGGCGTCGAGTCGACGTCCGGGACCGGGACCGGGGCGACCTCCGGCGCCTGCTCGACGATCACGTGCGCGTTGGTGCCCGAGATGCCGAACGACGACACGCCCGCCCGGCGCGGCCGACCGTCCACGACCGGCCACGCCTGCTCCGAGGTCAGCAGCCGCACCGCGCCCGAGGACCAATCCACCTCGGGGGTCGGCTCGTCCACGTGCAACGTCCGCGGCAGTACACCCGCCCGCATCGCCAGGACCATCTTGATCACGCCGGCGACCCCCGCGGCCGCCTGCGCATGCCCCACGTTCGACTTCACCGACCCCAGCCACAGCGGACGATCGGTGGGCCGGCCCTGCCCATAGGTGGCCAGCAGCGCCTGCGCCTCGATCGGATCACCCAGCGCCGTCCCGGTCCCGTGCGCCTCGACCACGTCCACATCGCCCGGCACCAGGCCCGCGTTGGCCAACGCCTCGCGGATCACCCGCTGTTGCGACGGTCCGTTGGGGGCTGTCAACCCGTTCGACGCGCCGTCCTGGTTCACCGCCGTGCCCCGCACCACGGCCAGTACCCGATGGCCCAGCCGCCGAGCGTCCGACAGCCGCTCCAACAGCAGGATCCCCAGACCCTCGCCCCAGCCCGTCCCGTCGGCGGCGCCCGCGAACGCTTTGCACCTGCCGTCGACGGCCAGACCGCGTTGCCGGGAGAACACCTCGAACAGCCGCGGTGTCGGCATCACCGTCACCCCGCCGGCCAGGGCCAGTTCGCACTCCCCGGCGCGCAACGCCCGTGCCGCCAGGTGCAGTCCCACCAGCGAGGACGAACAGGCCGTACTGATCGTGATCGCCGGCCCCTCCAGGCCCAGCGTGTAGGAGATCCGCCCGGAGAGCACACTCGCCGACGCGGCGGTGGCCAGGTAGCCGTGCGACCGCTCGTCCGCACGCAGCAGCAGGGTGCCGTAGTCCTGACCGTTGCTGCCGACGAACACGCCGGTCCGGCTGCCCTTGAGCGACCGAGGGTCGATCCGGGCCCGCTCGATCGCCTCCCACGAACACTCCAGCAACAACCGCTGCTGCGGATCCATCACCAACGCCTCACGCGGCGAGATCCCGAAGAACGCCGGGTCGAACTCCCCCGCGTCGCGCAGGAATCCGCCCTCGCGGACATACGACTTGCCCGGCGCGGCCGGGTCGGGGTCGAAGAGGTTCTCCAGGTCCCAGCCGCGGTCCTGCGGGAACTCCGACACCGCGTCCACACCCGCGTCCAACAGTTCCCAGAACTCCTCCGGCGAGCGCACACCACCGGGCAGCCGGCAGCTCATGCCCACGATCGCGATCGGCTCGCGATCGCCGTCCTCCAACTCGCGCACCCGCTGCCGTGCCTCGTGCAGGTTGGCGGCGGCCTGCTTCAGATAGTCGAGCAGCTCTTCGTCGTTAGGCATTGGTGGATTCACTTCCGGTGCGTCCGTCGAGTCGGTGGTCGGCCTGCTACCTGCGCCGGGCATCCGGCAGCGGTCGAAGACGGTCAACTGTCAGCGGGAGATTCCGAGTTCGTTGGTGAGGAAGTCGAGCACCTCGGCACGGGACGCCGACTGGAGGTCGCGTGCGGGATCCGACCGCGGCGCACAGGCGGACTGGATCTCGTTCAATCTGTGCGTAATCCGGGAGCGTTCGTCCGCGTTCAGCTCGGCGACCGCGAGCTTGGCGCCCAGCGTGTCCAGTTGGGCGAGCAGGGCGTCCACGCCCCGGTCCTCGAAGGCCAGGTGCTCGTCCAGGTGTTCGGCCAGCGACGCGAGAGTCGGGTAGTCGTAGACGAGGGTCGCGGGCAGTTGCACGCCGACCCGGACGACCAGAAGATTGCGCAGTTCGACGGCGGTGAGCGAGTCGAAGCCGATGCCGTGGAAGGAACTGTCCGGTCCTATCGCGGACCGCGACGCCTGGCCCGCATCCGGGGCCGAATCGTGTCCCAGCACGGTGGTGACCAGTTCGTGCACCAGCTCCAGCAGAGCGGGTCCGCGCTCGTCCTCGGGCATCGCGGCCAGCGCGGCGGGCAGATCGGTGCCCCGCGTGGCCGGCCCGAGCTCGCCCAGTGCGCGCACCTCGGGGAGATCGGCGATCAGCCGGCTCGGCCGCGATGCGGTGAAGTCCGCGGCGAACCGCGACCAGTCGATGTCGGCCACGATGTGCGCGGCCGCCGGTTCGGTCATGACGTGTCGCAGCGCGGCGATGGCACGATCCGGCGCCATCAGCGGCAGGCCGTAGCGGCGGGTCCGGCTTGCGACGGCATGATCGGCGACCATGCCGTCGCCCTGCCAGGCACCCCAGGCGATCGAGGTGGTGGGCAGTCCGGCCGCGCTGCGCTGCTCGGCGAACGCGTCGAGGAACGTGTTGGCCGCGGCGTAGTTGCCCTGTCCCTTGGTGCCGACAGTCGCGGCGAGCGAGGAGAACAGCACCAGATGCGAGTCCTCGATCGACTCGTGCAGGTTGAGCGCACCCTTGATCTTGACGTCCAGTGCGCCCGCGAAACGTTGTGGCGTGAGCGAGTCGATCAAACAGTCGTCCAGCGTGCCCGCGGCGTGGATCACCGCGCTCAGCGGGCGGTCGGCGGGGATCGAGTCGACCAACCGGCGCACCGCGGCGGCATCGGTGACGTCGCACGCCTCGATGGCCACCGGCATGCCGGACGCGGTCAGCTCGTCGAGCAGCGCAGCCGCCCCCGGGGCCTCCGCACCGCGACGGCCGACCAGCAACAACCGCTCGATGTCCTGGGTGACCAGCCAACGCGCGATATTGGCTCCGACGCCGCCGGTACCGCCGGTGACCAGCACGGTTCCGCCGGGCTGCCATTCCCGGGCGGTGGTCGATGCGGACGAACGCACCATGCGCCGGACGAACACACCGTGCTCGCGCACGGCGATTTGGTCCTCCCCATCCGGCACGGCCAGCACGTCGGCGACCAGTTCCCGGATCCGGGCGTCGGCACGCTCCGGGAGGTCGACCAGCCCGGCCCACAGTTGCGGCTTCTCCAGCGCGGCGACCCGGCCCAGGCCCCAGACCTGTGCCTGACCGGTCTCCGCCGCAGGATCGGCACCGCCGACGCAGACCGCCTGCCGGGTGGCGACCCACAGGCGTCCGAGGCCGAGTTCCTCGCAGACCTGCACGGTGTTCGCGACGGCGGCCAGTCCGCTGGGCACCGCTTCCGCGTCCGGGTGTGGCCGGTCGTCGAACGCCAGCAGGCTGAGCACGGCGTCGATCCGCTGCCCGGCGACCGCGTCCCGCACGACGGCGGCTTGCGCGGTGCGATCCGCTGCGGCCGGAACCTGTACGCGGATCACCGCACAACCGCGCTCGGTCAGCATCTGCTCGGCGCCGGCCACCCACACGAAACGCTCGTCCGACTCGGGCACCAGCAACAACCAACGACCGGAGAGGCCGGCCGACGTCCCGGCCGAGCGCCGGCGCCAGTCGATCCGGTAGTGCCAACCGTCGCCCGGCGTCTGCGGCCGAGCGGTGAACAACGGGTCGACGTCCAGCCAGTAGTGCCGATGTTGGAAGGCGTAGGTGGGCAGGTCGGTCAGGGTCGCGGCGGTCCCGGTGAACAGGCGGGACCAGTCGACGGTGTGGCCGGCGGTGTGCAGGTGGGCCAACGCGGTCACGGCGGTACGCACCTGCGGTCGGTCCCGGCGTTGCAGCGCGGTGAACGACGCGTCGGCCACGTTCTCCGGGCCCATCGCGGTGAGCACGCCGTCGGGGCCGATCTCCACGAACCGGGTCACACCCGCCGCGCGCAGTCGGGCGAGGTGATCGGCGAACCGCACCGGCTCGCGCACGTGATCCACCCAATACCGGGCCGAACACACCTCCTCGGCAGTCGCGGCCATCGGAACGACCGGCTCGGCCAACTCGACCCCGGCCAGCACCGCGGCGAACTCGTCCAGCACGGGATCCATCAACGGCGAGTGGAACGCGTGGCTGACGGTGAGCCGCCGGGTCTTGTGCCCCCGCTCGCGCAACTCCTCCGCGATCGCGACGACGACGTCCTCGACGCCGGAGATCACCACCGCCGACGGCCCGTTGACCGCGGCGATCCCCACCCGCGCCTCGTGACCGCGCAACAGATCCGAGACCTCGGCCTCGGTCGCCTGCACCGCGACCATCGCCCCGCCCTCGGGCAACGCCTGCATCAACCGGCCACGCGCGGCGACCACCCGACAGGCGTCGTCCAACGTCAACACCCCGGC
>NZ_JBHZAV010000133.1:0-26086 GCF_042754445.1 Embleya sp. NPDC059213 | reverse complement strand
GTCGCGCTGTGAGGTTGGCCTCAAGCGCTCGGCCGGGCTGGGTTCGCCTCAAGCGCCGGCGAGGCTGATTCGCCTCATGCGCCGGCGGGGCTGGGTGGCCTCATGCGCCGGCCGGGCTGAGTTCGCCTCAAGCGCCGGCCGGGCTGAGGGGTGTCATGCGCCGGCCGGGCTGGAGGGGCTGGGTTGGGGTTGGTCAGGTGGGGGTTTCGGTTGGGGTTTCGGTGGGGGGTGTGAGGCCGTGGCCTCGGTGGAGGGGGAGTTCTCGGGTGATGGCGATGTTGGTGAGGAAGGGGCGGTCGTGGGTGGCGATCAGGAGGGCTCCTCGGTAGGCGTTGAGGGCTTGTTCGAGTTGGTGGACCGAGGCCAGGTCCAGGTTGTTGGTGGGCTCGTCGAGGATCAGTAGGTGTGGCGGCGGTTCGGCGGACAGGAGTGCGGCCAGGACCGCGCGGAAACGTTCGCCGCCGGAGAGGGTGCGTACCTGCTGATCGGGGCGGTTGCCCTTGAAGAGGAAGCGGGCCAGCCGGCCGCGTAGTTGCGCGTCCGTCGCCGAGGGCGCGAAGTGGCGCACGTTGTCCAGGACACTCGCGTCCTCGTCCAGCACGTCCAGCCGCTGGGGCAGATGACGCACCCCCTCGACGCCGATCCGCACCGTGCCCGCGGCCGGTTGCTCCGCACCGGTGAGCAGCCGAAGCAGCGTGGTCTTGCCCGCGCCGTTGTCGCCGGTCAGCGCGATGCGTTCGGGGCCGCGCACGATCAGGTCCAGGCCGTCCGGCCCGTACAGCCCGTCCGCGGTGTTCAGGCCCTCGGCCACGAGCACCGTGCGCCCGGCGGGCACCTCGGTCTCGGGCAGCTCGATCCGGATCTCCTTGTCGTCCCGGACCGCGTCCTTCGCTTCGGACAACCGGGTGCGGGCGTCGTCGAGACGGCCCTCCTGGGTGCCCCGGAGCTTGCCGGCGGAGACCTCGGCGGCCCGCTTCAGGTTGCCCGCGACGATCTTGGGCAGGCCCCCTTCCAACTGGGCCTTGCGGCCGGTCCGGACCCGGCGGGCCAATCGCACCTGGGCCTCGGCCAGTTCCCGCTTCTGTTTGCGCAGGTCGGTCTGTGCGGTGCGGACCAGCCGTTCGGCGGTCGCCCGCTCCTGTTCCAGGACCTCCAGATACGCGCTCAGGTTTCCGCCGTAGGTGCGGGCCCGGTTCGGGAGCAATTCGACGATCCGGTCCACCAGATCGAGCAGCACCCGGTCGTGGCTGACCACCAGGAGTACGCCCGAATATCCCCGCACCGCGTCGTACAGCCGCTCGCGCGCGGACGCGTCGAGGTTGTTGGTCGGCTCGTCCAGGAGCAGTACGTCGGGACGACGCAGCAACAACGCGGCGAGCCCGAGCAGCACCGACTCGCCGCCGGACAGCGTGCCGACCGTGCGGTCGAGATCGACGTGCGGCAGCCCGAGACGGTCCAGTTGGGCCCGGGCCCGTTCCTCGACGTCCCAGTCGTCGCCGACCGCGTCGAAGTGCCGTACGTCCGCGTCGCCGGCCTCGATCGCCAGCAACGCGGCGCGCGTTTCGGCGATGCCCAGTACGTCGTCGACCGGGCGGTCCGCGTCGAGCGGGAGATGTTGCGGCAGGTAGCCGAGGTCGCTGCCGACGGTGATCGACCCGGAGGTGGGCCGCAGGACGCCGGCGATCAGTTTGAGCAGGGTCGACTTGCCCGCGCCGTTGACTCCGACCAGGCCGGTTCGGCCGTTGCCGATGGCGAGATCGAGGCCGGTGCAGACGGGCGTTCCGTCGGGCCAGGCGAAGGACAGGTCGGAACAGACGATCGCGGGTGTGGTCGGAAAAGACATGGGGTGGCTCCCGGAGACGCGTGACGAACGGATCGCGTGGGACACCGCGCGGCGGGATCGGGGGGAAGCCGGACATGAAAAAGTCGTCCGGGACGGCCACACCGAGGTCGAGAACGCGACCGCGAGCACTCGGGCTCAAGCGGCGCGATGTCCTGACCTCAGATGCGCAACGGACCATCCAGACGGACGACAATGTGACCGGACCAGGCTAACCCCCGGTCGAGGCGAACCTCAAACGCTTTTTCCGTCCGGCGGTCCGTCCGGCGGCCCGACCGGCCCCGGATCGCCGTCCGGGTGGGGCGGACGCGCGACCTCGTCCCGGACCCCGGCCGCGCGTGTCGGGCGATCCAGGCGGTAGGCGCACCCGGCCACGCCGGCCAGCAGCACGAGCGGTGCGGCGAAGGCGATCAGCACGTGCACCTGCAGGACCAGCGTCGCGCCGGAGAACGCGCCCAGGGCCATCGCGACCGCGGCGAGCAGCCGACGGCCCGCGCGCGAGCCGGGGCCGCCGAAGCGGCGCAGGTCCGCGGCGAGTCCGGTGAGCGTCTGGGACAACACCGTGGTGGTCAGGTCCGGTACGGCCAGCCGCCGGGCCACCGCGTTCTGCAGCCCCATGGCCAGGCCCAGGAGCAGGATCAGCGTGTATCGCTCGCCGGTGCCCAGTCCGCTCACCGCCGCCGCCACCACCAGGGCCGCCGCGATCAGCACGGCCTGGAGGGTGCACCCGACCCGGAGCAGGAGCAGTTTCCGGTCGCCGAACGCGGCGCCGAGTCGGCCACCGGCGGCGGCGCCGACCAGGAACGCGGCCAGGGCGGCCATCGAGGCGGCCACGGACAGGCCGGGGGTGCCGGCCAGGGCGAAGCCGGTGAAGACCACGTTGCCGGTCATGTTCGCGACGAACACCCGGCCCAGTTCCAGGTAGCTCAGCGCGTCCACCAGGCCGGTCACCACGGTGAGCACGATCAGCAGCGGCGGGAGCGGACCCACCTCGCGGGGCGGCACGAGGGTGTCCTTCGCCTCCCGAAGCGTTTCACGCATCGCGCCCCCCTTCGGATCGGCCGCGGGATCGGCCGTGCTTCGGTCGACCTCGACCGCCGTCGGGATGCCCGGTCTCCGGCGCCGACCCGGCTATCCATAGCCCGTCCGGCGGGCGCCGACACCTGGGCCGGCCGGTGAACGCGATCACGCTGCCGCCGAGTGGCCGTACCGGTTCACCCCATGCGGTGATCATCGACTTTCGCGCGGCTCGGCGTGCCCCCAACCGTGGCGACGGTCGACTTAGCCTGCTGTGAATTTCCCTATGATTCCGACCGTTTGGGGCACTCGTGCGATCATCCCGCGGCGCGGCCGCAATCGTCCTGGTGGTGGCGGTGGTCGCCGCCATCGGCTTCGTCGTCTTCGCCCGCGGACAGGGCGACGACCCGAAGCAGCAGGCCGGCGCGCCGGCTCGGGGTGGCCAGGCAGCGCCCGCGCAGGCACCGACCCTGATCGGCGACGGTTCCACGTCGAACACCGGGGAGCAGCCGGGCCGGCTCAAGCCGGAGAAGCTCGTGCCGGGCCAGGTCCCGCCGCAGTTCGTGGTGTTCTCCTGGGACGGGGCCGGCGAGGACGACAAGAAGTTGTTCTCCCGCTTCCGCCAGGTGGCCAAGGAGAGCAACGCGAAGATGACGCTGTTCCTGTCCGGGGTGTACGTGTTGCCGGAGGCCCGGAAGGCCAGGTACCAGCCGCCGCACAAGCCGATCGGCGCCTCGGACATCGGCTACCTCGACGACGCGCACCTGCGGATGACGCTGGAACAGCTCGGCGCCGCGTGGAACGAGGGCCACGAGATCGGCACGCACTTCAACGGCCACTTCTGCGGGCCGACCGGCGGCGGTTCGTGGTCGGCCGACGACTGGCGCAGCGAGGTCGAGCAGGCCAAGGCGTTCGTCAAGAACTGGAAGACCAACACCGGCTGGGCCGACCTGCCGGCGCTTCCGTTCGACTACGACAAGGAACTGATCGGCGGCCGGGCGCCGTGCCTGGAGGGTCAGAAGGCGCTGCTCGCGGCCGAACCGTCGCTGGGCTTTCGCTACGACGCGAGTTCGCCCGGTGGGCGGCAGGTGTGGCCGGTCAAGGTGAACGGGGTGTGGGACCTGCCGTTGCAGCAGATTCCGCTGCCGGGGCGCAAGTTCGAGGTCCTGTCGATGGACTACAACGTGATGTTCAACCAGTCGCGCACGGTCAAGGGCGATCCGGCCAAGTACCAGGAGTGGGAGGACCAGGCGTTCGCGAGCTACATGGCCGGCTTCGACCGCGCCTACACCGGGAACCGGGCGCCGCTGCTGATCGGCAACCACTTCGAGGGGTGGAACGGCGGCATCTACATGAAGGCCGTCGAGCGCACCATGCGGACCGCGTGCGCGCGACCGGAGACCAAGTGTGTGAGCTTCCGCGACCTGGTGGACTGGCTCGACGTCCAGGATCCCGCGGTGCTCGCGAAGTTGCGGACGTACGACATCGGTGCGAAGCCGAATTGGTCGACGCTCACGGTGCCGCCGGGCGCTCCCGCGGTTCCGGCGGTGGTGCGGGATCGGTACTGATCGCACCCGCGGACCGTTCGGCCTCGAACGCCGGCCCGGCCGAATCCGGCTCGGCCGGCGTTCGAGGTCACCCGCCGGCGTCAGCCGTGCGCGCGCCGGTCCTCGCGGAGGAGTTCGGGGAGGGTTACCGCGCCGGAGCCGTAGCGGGCGGCCACGTCGTCGGGGTTGGAGATACGGCAGCGCTTCATCGACAGGCAGCCGCAGCCGATGCACTGTTCCAGGCCGTCCCGCAGTCGTACCAGTGCCTCGATCTCCTGCTCCAGACGCCCGCGCCAGGCCCGACTGATCTTCGCCCAGTCGGCCGGCGTGGGTGTTCGGCCTTCCGGGAGCCTGCCGAGTGCCTCCTTGATCTCCTCCAGGGACAGGCCGATGTTCTGCGCCGCGCGAATGAACGCCAGTCGGCGCAGGATGTGCCGCTCGTAGCGGCGTTGTCCGCCCGTCGTGCGGCTCGCGCTGATCAATCCCTCCGCCTCGTAGTAGCGCAGGGCGGATGCCGCGAATCCGCTGCGCGCGGTCATCTGGCCGACCGTCAACAAGTCCGTCCCGGTGAGCACGCCGCCTCCTGAAGTCCGGTCCACGATCCGGTCCGTCCCGGTTTCGTTCGCTTGACCTGAAGTGCACTTGAACTTGCAGTGTAGAGGGGCAACCCATCACCGGGTGGGGTGAGGATTTCCCCTGGAGAACACCATGCCTGTCGCACTGATCACCGGCGCTTCGCGCGGGCTCGGCCTGGCCCTGGCCCACGCGCTCGCCGCCCGCTCCTGGACCCTGGTCCTGGACGCCCGCGGAGCCGCCGACCTGGCTCGCGCCGCCGACGAACTGCGCCCCGGCGCCGACGTGACCGCCGTCGCCGGCGACGTGGCCGACCCCGCTCATCGCCGCGAACTGCTCGACGCGGTCCGCGAGTCCGGTCGGCTCGACCTGCTCGTCAACAACGCGAGCGTGCTCGGCCCGAGCCCGATGCCGCCCATCGCCGACCACCCCCTCGCCGAGTTGGCCCGCACGTACGAGGTGAACGTGTTCGGACCGCTCGCGCTCGCCCAACTGACCCTGCCACTGCTGCTCGGCGGTCCCGATCGCGGCGCGGTCGTGAACATCAGCTCGGATGCCGCCGTCAACGCCTACCCCGGGTGGGGCGGCTACGGCTCCACCAAGGCCGCCCTGGACCACGTCACCGCGACCCTGGCCGTCGAGCAACCCGGCTTGGACGTCTACGCGTTCGATCCCGGCGACATGAACACCGAACTGCACCGCCAGGCGTTCCCGGGCGAGGACGTCTCGGATCGGCCCGCCGCCGCGACGGTGGCGCCGGCGCTGCTGCGGCTGCTCGACGAGCGGCCCGCGAGCGGCCGGTACACCGTCGCCGAGTTCGCCTCGGCGGTGACCTCGTGAGCACCCCGGTCGCCCAGGCGGCGACCGAACCCGCCGAGGCGCGCGGACTCTCCCGCGACGGCGTCCGGCTGCTCGTGCACGCCCGGGAGCGGGTCGAGCACACCGTGTTCCGCGACCTCGGTCGGCATCTGGGCCCCGGCGACCTGCTGGTGGTGAACACCTCCGCGACGCTGCCCGCCGCGGTGGACGGCTACCGTGCCGACGGCTCGCCGGTGACCGTGCACTTCGCCACCCGGATCGACGACGAGACCTGGGTGCTCGAACTGCGACACACCGACGGCACGCCCGGGCCGGTGAGCGGGGTGCGCCGGTTCGAGGCGGTGCGCTTTCCCGGCACCGGCTGCGGGATGGCGCTGCTCCTGGATCCGTACCCGGTCGAACACACCCCGCAGCGGTTGTGGAAGGCGCGGATCACCGTGCCGCAGGCCCGGGTGGAGACCTTCCTGGCCGAGCGCGGCCGCCCGATCACCTACGCCTACCTGCGCGACCGATGGCCGCTGACGGCGTATCAGACGGTCTTCGCGCGCGACGAGGGCAGCGCCGAGATGCCCAGCGCGGGGCGCCCGTTCACCAACGAACTCGTGGTCGACCTGATCACCCGCGGCGTCACCGTCGCGCCGATCGTGCTGCACACCGGGGTGTCCTCGCCGGACGTGGGCGAGCCGCCGCTGCGCGAGTGGTTCAGCGTGCCCGAGCACACGGCGAGCCTGGTCCGCCAGGCCCGTCGGGTGATCGCGGTGGGCACCACGGTGACCCGGGCGCTGGAGTCGGCGGTCCGACCCGACGGCGAGATCGCGGCCGCGCGCGGCTGGACCGATCTACTGCTCGGTCCGGACCGACCGGCCCGGGTGGTGCACGGCATCATCAGCGGCCTGCACGCGCCGGAGGCCACCCACCTGCTGCTCCTGGAGGCGGTGGTGGGGCCGACGGTGGTCCGCCGGGCATATGACGAGGCGCTCGCCCAGGGCTACCTGTGGCACGAATTCGGGGACAGCTCGCTGCTGTTGCCCTGAACCCCCCCACCAAGATCCGCCGGACCCGGGCCTAGGACACGAGTTGGGAGACCGGCCCGTGTCGGTGCCCCGGGCCTCCCGGTGGCAGGTCGCGTCTGGAGCGCACCCACCACAACACGATCACGCTCGCGGCGGCGGCCACCGCGCACCAGGTCGAGGCGAAGGAGTGGAACCACAGGCGCATCGTGACGGCCGCACCGATCGCGCAGACCAGACCCAGGAAACGCAACAATCGGTCCCGGGCCAACAACAACGACCCCAGGGTCGCCACCAGATAGCCGGCGATCACCCACGGGGCGCCGGGAATGCCCACCGAGTAGCGCACGGTGTTCCCGCAGATCTCGGCGTTCACCGGGCGCGAGGCCAGCGCGTGTCCGAGTGCGCCGGCGACCACCAGGCCCAGTACCACGAAGCAGGCCGCCCGGACCCGCTCCCGGCCGCGCTTCAGCGGCCATTGCGCGGCCACCACGGCGAGCGGGACGAACGCGGGCAGCAGCGGGAAGGCGATCACGGCCCAGACCTCGCGCGCGATCTCGGCGGTGCCGGCGGACACCGCACCCCGCTCGCCCTTCCACACCACCGCCTCGACGAGTTGATGGGCGCCGAGGATCACCGGCAACATCGCCATCGGCAGATCGTTGATCCGCCGGACCGACGCGACGCTTGCTATACCCACGGCCGTGATGGCGCTGCCCATCACGAGATCGGCTTCGGCGCTCCAACACACGGCTGCCTCGTCTCGCCAGGGAAGGGTTGTCGGGGGATCCTCGAAAGGGTGTCGGGACGGCTGTCAAAACGGTTGTTTCCTGGCAGGCGTACCCGGCGTCGATGTGTTCAACAGTTCATACGCTCATTCGGGCGCAGTCACCGCCGTGGTCTCGGTCACGTTCCCGTGTAGTGGGCACGTACCATCGGTCGACCCGGATGGTTGGGCCCGGCCGCCGCGAACAGCGTGCGACCGGGCCCGCGGTGGGTCCTGACAGGTGGTCACCCCGACAGGTTAGTCCGCGTGTTCGAGGTGTCCGTCGGCCGGTGGGTCAGTTGCCGGCGGTCCACTGCTCCCAGGACAGGTTCCACGCGCCGTAGCCGTTGTCGCCCGCGACCGGCTTCTCCTCGTTGCCCTTGACCTGCACGATGTCACCGCGGATCGAACGCTCGTAGAACCACTTGGCGTTCTCCAGGGTCATGCTGACGCAGCCGTGGCTGGTGTTGGCGTTGCCGAACGGGTTGTTCGGCGCCCACGTGTTCGCGTGCAGGAACGTGCCCGATTCGGTGATCCGCATCGCGAACGGCACGGCCGGCTGGTTGTACTCGTTGCCCAGACCCACCGTCTGCGAGTTCATGTCGAGCGTGGGGTAACGCTCCTGCATCACCATGATCCCGTTCCACGTCGTGTACTTGGGGTCCTCGCCCGCCGTGATCGGGATCGTCTTGACCACCTGGTCGTTCTCCGAGACGGTCATCGTGTGCGCGTTGGCGTCCACGACGGCGATCCGCTTGGTGTCCGAGATCTTGAACGAGAAGCTCTTGAACTGCTTCGACATCACGCCGCCGCCGAGGTCCACACCACGCAGGTTGAGGTCCACCTTGACCTGGGTGCCGACCTGCCAGTAGTCCTTCGGCCGCCACTCCACCCGCGAGTTGCCGAACCAGTGCCAGGCGCCGTCCACCGCCGGGGTGGCGGTGACCTTGATCGCCTCCTGCACCGCCTTGTGGTTCTTCACCGGTTCGTCGAAGGTGATCGAGACCGGCTGACCGACGCCGACGGTGGAATCGGCGTCCGGCATGAACGTAGCGGTCGCCGCCTGGGTGGGGTTGAGCACGGTGAACGCGGCGGTCGCGGTGGTCGGCTTGTTCTCCGCGTTGGTCGCGGTCGCGGTCACCTTGTACTTGCCGCCGTACATGAACGGCACCTTGGGCTTCCACACGTTGCCCGCGAGCGCGCCGTCCACCGTCTCGCCGCCCGCGTTGGTCACCGTGACCTCGGAGACCTTGCCGCCGCCGACCGCGACCGTGATCGGCGTCCCGGGCTCGACCCCGGTGGTCCTGTCCGCCGGGGTCAGGGTGACTGTGGCCGCCTCGGCCGGACCGTTGCGGTTCTCACCGGCCGCCTTCGCCGGATCCGGTGCCTTCTTCTTCGCGTCGTCCTTGCTGCAGGCACCGGTCAACAACAGGGACGCCGCGACGATCGCGGCGATCCCCAGGCGCTGGGTGGTTCGAGGCATGGAAAGGTTCCCCCGGGCTCGGCCGTCTGTGGATTCACCACAGTGACGCCGGCGGCGGCGCAGCCGTTGCGCGGGGGGCGGTGTGATCGCGGTCTCAGTCGTTCGGGCGGCCCGATCGACGACCGGGGGCACGATCGCGGCGCGCCCCCGGAGGTCGGACCCGCGTCACTGCTTGGTCGCGCTCGTGGCCAACCACTGCGACCAGGTCAGGTTCCACGCGCCGTAGCCGTTGTCGGCCGCGACGGTGCGCTCCTTGGTGTTGATCACCTTGACCACGTCACCGCGATCCGCGTGGTCGTAGAACCACTTGGCGTCGTCGGGCGTCATGCTCACGCAGCCGTGGCTGGTGTTGGCCCGACCGAACGGCGGATTCGCTTTGTCGTACCAGTAGTTGCCGTGCACGAAGGTGCCCGAGGTGGTGATCCGGACGGCCCACGGGACGTCCGCGATGTCGTACTCCTTGCCCAGGCCCACGGTGGCCGAGTTCATTCGGGTCTGGGCGTACTTCTCCATCACCACCATCACGCCGCCCCATGTGTCGTACTTGGGGGACTCGCCGGTGGTGACCTTGGTGGTCCTGACCACCCTGCCGTTCTCGGTCGTGGTCATCGTCTTGGCGGCCACGTCGACGGTGGAGATCCGGGCGATGTTGCTGATGGCGAAGTTGAAGCTCTTGTACTGCTTGGAGCCCGCGCCGCCGCCCAGGTCCGCGCCGCGCAGGTTGAGGTCGACCTTGACCCTGGTGCCGGCCTTCCAGTACTCCCTGGGTCGCCACTCCACGCGCGTGTTGCCGAACCAGTGCCACGCGCCGGACACCGCCGGGGTGGCGGTGACCTTCATCGCCTTCTCCGCCTCGGCCTTGTTGGTGATCGGCCGGTCGAAGCGCACCGACACCGGCTGGCCGACGCCGACCGTCCCGCCGTCCGGGAAGATCGACGCGGTCACCTCCTTGCCCAGCGTCTGGGTGGTGAACCGGGTGGACACCGTCGTCGGTTGGTTGTCCGCGTTGGTGGCGGTGGTGCTCACCGTGTACTGACCGCCCGGCGTGAACGGGACCTTGGGCTTCCAGGTCTTGCCGTCCGCGGCCAGCGTGCCGTCGACCGACTCGCCCCGCGCGTTGACCACCTTGACCGCGGTGACCTTGCCGCCGTCGACCGCGAAGGTCAGCGGGTCGGCCAGGTCGACCCCGGTCGCGCCGTCCTCGGGGGTCGTGTTCACCTGGGGAGCGGCGCCCTTGGCGGGATCCTGGGGCTTGCCCGACTCGGTGCCGCCCGCGGCACCGCCGGCGGCCCCGGGGGTCACCTTGGACTCGCTGCCCGCGTTGCTCGTCTTGTCGCCCTTGTCGTCGCCGCCCAGCAGCCCGCAGGCCCCCGTGAACAGGATCGCGCCGGCGACCAGGACGGCCGGAATGGTGCGCCGTCGCATCGCTTTACCTGCCACGTTTCGGGGTTCCCTTCAAACGGGTCGAGAAGACGGAGGCCGCGCGACGCGAGTCTCCGCATCATTGACTTCCGGAAGGCCCCTCAGGTTGCTCTCCGAGGGATGTGATGTATGTCTCTTATGAACCATGGGAACCCCGTTTCGGACCGTGGCCGAAGCCGGTCCTCGGGCGCCCTCGGTACCGGCCGGGGGCCGGTACGGCGGCGGATTCCCGGGTTCGCGCCCGCCGTGCGAGCCCCTCGTGCCGAGTGATCCGGCGGTCGAATCGGCCCCGGCGCGCGGCTTGCGCGGGCGACGTTCGCAAAGATATAGCGCCCGGGCCGACGTGGCCGGGTAATCCCGTGCACGCGCGACACGCCGGCCGAAATACGGCGCCGACCGGTGAAATCCGGCCGACCGGACACGAGTTCGAGGCGATCGTGGTGACACTGATCACCGTGCCGGTGTCGTCCGTCGCCCGAAGGGCCCCGGTCGGCCGTGTGGGTGTCGCCGCAAGACGGCCGGAATCAGTGGTCGGCGGCGGTTTCGGCGGGCTGTTCCGGATTGCCCAGAGAGGGTAAGTCCCGGACATTTCCGGGCAGTTGACGACAGGTCAGGCTACGCCTGCGTCCGGAACGTCGGTGTTGCGCACGTCCGGATCCGGCCCGGTAGGCTCACGCCCGACCCGCCCCCGGCAACGAGGATCCGCTTGATGTCAGCACACATGCCCCCTCGCGCCCGGTCCGAACGACCGCCTCTGGGACGGGCACTGCTCGCCTTCGCGGCCGTGTCGATCATCACCGCCGGCGCGGTCGGGTGGGCGGTGTCCGTCGTCGGCTCCAATCACCGCACCGCCGTGGCGGTGGGCGGCGTGGCGGTCGCGCTCGCGCTCGCCATCGCGGTAGCGGCCACCGTGCACGCGGTCGGCACCGCGGATCGCTTGCGGGCCCGGATCGCCGAGATGGAGGGCAACGCGGCCCGGTGGAACGACGACAACCGGGATCGCGTGTCGGCGTTCGAGGCCGAGGCGACCCGGCTCGCCGACGAGACGTTGCCGGCGCTGGTGACGCTGCTGCGCGAGGGCGCGTCGGTGGACACCGCGCTCGCCGGCGTATCGGCCCCGCAACACCAGGCGTTGCAGCGCACGCTGGCCACCGTCGCCCGCGAGGTCGGCCAGGGCGAGCGCATGCGCGCCGCGGCGATGTCCGCGTGTGCGAACGCCGCCGGCCGGGTGCAGGCGCTGTCCACCAGCATGCTCGCGGACCTGCGCGAGATGGAGGGTCGGCACGGCGAGGAGGTGTTCGGCGACCTGTTGCGGCTGGACCACAGCACCGCCCAGGCGGGTCGGCTCGCGGACAGCATCGCGGTGCTCACCGGCGCGCGTTCGGGCCGCCGGTGGACCAAGCCGATCGTGATGGAGAGCATCCTGCGCGGCGCGGTCGGCCGGATCAGCGCCTACCAGCGGGTGCGGGTGCACTCGACCAGCGAGGCGGCGGTGGCCGGCTACGCGGCCGAGGGCGTCATGCACGCACTCGCCGAACTGATGGACAACGCGACCAAGTTCTCGCCGCCGTCCGAGCAGGTGCACGTCTACGTCGAGGACGTGCCCGCGGGTGTCGTGGTCACCGTCGAGGACGGCGGCCTGGTGATGGGCGAGTTCGCCCTGCGGCGGGCCGAACAGGCGGTCGCGGCTCAGGCGTTGGACCTGACCACCCTCTCCGGCACCCGATTGGGCCTGGCCGTGGTCGGGTGTCTGGCCCGCAAGCACGGGTTGACGGTGTCCTTCCGACCGTCCTCGCGTGGCGGCACCGGCGTCGTGGTGATGATTCCCCGTCAACTGGTCGGCGAGGCCCGCCCCGAGCCGCGCAAGCGGGCCGTGCCCGACGCACGTCCGGCCCCGGCGCGGCGCGTCGCGGCGAAGCCGGCCGAGCCGGCACCGGCGCTCCTCGCCTCGCCGGCCGAGCCGACCCCCGCGGCGCCCGAATCGGCGCCCGCGGCACCCACCCTCTCCGGGCTGGCCAAGCGCCGCCCCGGGCAGACCCTGGCCGCCGCGGCCAAGGCGGCCGAGCGGGCCGAGTCGCGCCCCGACCCGGCCCCGCGAGCGAGCAAGCCCCGTCCCGCGCCCGGCGCCCGCTTCGGCGCGTTCCGCCAGGCGATCCAGGGCGAACGGCCGGGTCGGGACGTGACGGCGTCCCCCGACGACAATTCCTGATCGCCCCTTCGCCGGGTCGTACGCAACGAGAGAACGGAGGCGGAGGTCGGCCATCCGGACCGGATGTCCACCTCGGAAGCCCTATGAGCGCAACAGCACACGGCACCGACGCACAGCGCGGTACCCAGCGGCAGCCCGAGCGTGACCTCGACTGGCTGCTGGAGAACCTGATCGAGCGCACCCCGGGCACCCGGCACTCGCTGGTGTTGTCCAAGGACGGCCTCAAGTTGTGCCGCACCGCCGGACTCACGGTGGATCAGGCGGACCAACTCGCGGCCATCGCCTCCGGCATCCAGAGCCTGTCGCACGGCGCCTCGATCGAGTTCGGCGACGGCAGCGGCGGCGTCCGGCAGTCGATGACCGAGTTCCACGGCGGCATCCTGTTCATCGTCGAGGCCGGCGAGGGCGCCCACCTCGCGGTGATCGCGGACGACGACGCGGACGCGGGCGTGGTCGGCCACAACATGAACGAACTGGTCGAACAGATCGGCGAGTACCTGAGCACACCGGCCCGGGAGTTCGACGAAGGCGGCCGATCGACATGATCCGGCGGCCAGTCGACACCGGGGACCCGGACCGGCTGTACACGGTCACCAACGGTCGCACCCAGGCGAACGAGGAAGCGTTCGACCTGGTGACGCTGATCGTCAGCGAATGCGAACCGAGTCCGGGCATGCAATCCGAGCACGTCCGGATCCTGCGGATGTGCGATCGACCCACCGCCGTCGTGGAGATCGCCGCCGAACTGGGCCTGCCCGTGGGCGTGGTGAAGATCCTGTTGTGCGATCTGCTCGACACGGGGCGAATCACCGCACGGCACCCGCGCACGTCCCCGCGCCGGGCGCAACTACCCGATACCGAGATCCTGAAGCAGGTGCTCGTTGGACTCCACAACCTCTGAGCTCGCCACGTCCGCGGCGGCCGTGCGTACCCCCCTGGCGAGCACCGCGCGCGACGGGCTCAAGATCGCCATCGTGGGCGGGTTCGGCGTCGGCAAGACGACGATGGTGCGCTCGGTGAGCGAGATCCGTCCGCTCAACACCGAGGAGACGATGACCCGGGCGGGCGTGGGCATCGACGACGCGCGCAGCGCGGACGGCAAGACCACGACCACGGTCGCCTTCGACTTCGGTCGGATCTCGCTCAACGACGAGATGGTGCTCTACCTGTTCGGTGCCCCCGGCCAGGAACGCTTCTGGTTCCTGTGGGACCGGCTGTTCTCCGGCACGCTCGGCGCGGTCGTGCTGGTGGACCCCCGGCGGCTGGAGGACTCCTGGTACGCGATCGACCGGCTGGAGCACCACGGCATGCCGTTCGTGCTCGCCCGCAACAACTTCGATCCGCCCGAGCACAGCCTGGACGAGGTGCGCGACGCGCTGTCGTTGCCCGCGGCGATACCGATGATCGACTGCGACGCGCGCAGCCGGGAGTCCAGCAAGGCCGTGCTGATCGCGTTGGTGAACCACCTCTACACGTTGTCTGCCGCCCGGGAGCGCGCCCTGTGACCACGCCTTCGGACCTCAACGACCCGAGCGCCTCCGCGCCGCCGGAGGGTTGCCCGGCCCATGCGGGCGGCGGGCCGTCGGAAGCCTCGCACGCGGGTGCCGAGCGCATGTCCGGCCCGGGTCTGTGGCAGGACCCGCACCGCATGTACCGCAAACTGCGGCAGGAGCACGGCTCGGTGGCGCCGATCCTGCTCGACGGCGACATCCCCGCGTGGTTCGTGCTCGGCTACCGCGAGGTGCACCACGTCACCGCGAACGACCAACTGTTCGCCCGCGACTCGCGGCGCTGGCACGCGTGGGACCGGATCGCGCCGGACTGGCCGTTGATGCCGTTCGTCGGCTATCAGCCGTCGGTGATGTTCACCGAGGGGCCCGAACACCGGCGCCGCTCCGGGGCGATCAGCGACGCGCTCGCGGCGGTGGACCAGTTCGAGCTGCGCGCTCAGGCGGAGCGGATTGCGGACCACCTGGTCGACGAGTTCGCCGGGGTGGGCGAGGCCGAACTGATGGCCGACTACGCGCACCGGCTGCCCTCGCTCGTGGTGGCCGGGTTGTTCGGGCTGCCCGAGCAGGAGACCCCCGCGCTGGTGCAGGACCTGGCCGGCTCTTTGGACGGTGGCGACGGTGCGGTCGAGGCGCACCTGCGGGTCCGGGCCACGATGGCCCGGCTGCTGGAGCGCAAGCGCGAACACCCGGGCGCCGACGTGCCCTCGCGACTGCTCGCGCACCCGGCCGGGTTGGCCGAGGAGGAACTGATCCAGGACATGCTCGTGGTGATGGCCGCCGCCCAGCAGCCCACCGCGAACTGGATCGGCAACACGCTGCGGCTGATGCTGACCGACGACCGCTTCGCGCTGACCCTGTTCGGTGGCCGACGCAGCGTCGGGCAGGCGCTGAACGAGGTGTTGTGGGAGGACACGCCCACGCAGAACTTCATCGGCCGCTGGGCGGTGCGCGCGACGGTGCTCGGCGGTCAGAAGATCAAGGCCGGCGACCTGCTCGTGCTGGGTCTGTCGGCGGCCAACACCGACCCGCAGGTGCGCCCGGACTCCTACGTCGGCGCCGCGGGCAACAACGCGCACATGTCCTTCAGCCACGGCGAGCACCGCTGCCCGTACCCGGCCCCGGAGTTGGCCGAGGTGATCGCGCGCGCCGCGATCGAGGTACTGCTCGACCGGCTGCCGGACGTCAACCTCTCGGTGCCCACCCGGGAACTGGTCTGGCGCGACTCGGTGTGGATGCGCGGCCTGGAGGATCTCCCGGTCGAGTTCACCCCCGCGTACGTGGGCTGACCCCGGTCGGTTCGGGGCGGGCCCGACGCCCGCCCCGAACCGCGCGTCAGGCCGCCGGCGTGAAGGTCACCGGCAGCGCGACCGGGCCGCGGGTGAACACGCCCTTCTCGGTGGGTGCGAACCCGGGGGCGAAGGCCAGGTCGGGCATCGCGTCGAGGAGTTGGTTGGTGCCCACCTCGACCTCGGCCACCGCGAGCAGCGCGCCGACGCAGAAGTGCCGGCCGAGCGCGAAGGACAGGTGGTCGGCCGCCGCGGAGAACGCCGTCTTGGCGGTCAGGTCCTCGCGGAAGATGTCGAACCGGTCGGGGTGCGCGTAGCGCCGGTCGTCCCGGTTGGCCGCGCCGATCAGGCAGGTGAGCGTGCTGCCGGCGGGCACCACGCCGCCGCTGAGCTCGACGTCCTCGGCGGGCTGGCGCATGATCATGTGCACCGGCGGCGAGAAGCGCAGCGTCTCCGCGAAGGCGCGCGGGATCAACGACCGGTCCGCGCGTACCGCGGCGAGTTGGTCGGGGTGTTCGAGCAGGTTCTTGAACAGGCTCGCGATCGCCTTATCCGTCGTTTCGCCGCCGGCGGCCAGGAGCAGGCTGCAGAAGGCCTTGATGTCCTCGTCGCTCATTCGAGTGCCATCGATTTCGGCCAGGCACAGCGTGGACAGCAGATCGGTGCCCGGATTCGCGCGCCGTTCGGCGATCAGCGGCAGCAGGTACGCGGCGAACTCGTCGCGCGTGCGCAACCCGGACGCGGCCACGTCGGGGTCCTGGCTCAGGTTGCCCAGGAACGCGATGACCGACGTGTACCAGCCCCGGAAGCGCGCGTGGTCGGCCTGGTCCAGGCCGAGCATGTCGGCGATCACGTCCACCGGGAGGCGCTGGGCGAACTCCGGCACCAGGTCCACCGATCCGCGCTCGCGGAAGGCGTCCACCAGCCGCCGGGCATTGCGCTCGATCACCGGCATGAAGGTTTCCTGAAGGGCGTTGCCGCGAAACGCGGGCGCCACCAGTGCGCGCCGCACCGAGTGTTCGCGCCCGCTCATCTGCAGGATGGTCCGCCCGTGCACGGGCTCCAACTGCCAGTCGTAGTTGTCGGTGGTGAACACCGGTTCCTTGAAAGCCCGTTCCAGGTCCGCATAGCGCGAGATGATCCAACTCTGCATGCCTTCGTGCCACACCAACGGGTGTTCGTCACGCATGCTTCGGTAGAGCGGATACGGATCGGCCGCGAACTCGGGCGAAAGTATGTCCGGCACATCCAGGGCGGTCATCGAATCCCCTTGTCCAACAACGCAATCGAAGATCATCAACCAACCCGTCCAGGCTATGGACCACGACACCCGGGGTCCACCCCCGTCCATGCGGTGCCGTATTCACCGAGGCGAACAAATGTTCCCGTGACATTGCCGGAAAGAAGCCCGAAATACGGCGGAAGAGAACGACGAAACGGCGATGGGGCCCTCGGTGAACCGAGGGCCCCATCGCCGTTTCGCAAGGTGCGCCGCCAGGGACTCGAACCCCGGACCCGCTGATTAAGAGTCAGCTGCTCTAACCAACTGAGCTAGCGGCGCTTGCGTTGCGTGGGAAACATTAGCAGGGGTCGGCGGCGATCGAAAATCGACACCCTTCGACACTCTTGCGTCCTGCGCCGGATGGCTCAGGGGGGCGCACATGGAGCGTGACGAGGGCGCGCAAGGTCCCCCGTAGGACTTCTTTGAGGACACGGGGAGGACGCCCTTTTCCAGACATCCGCAAAGAGGTCCCCCGGCCAGTCTCACGGCGGGTACCGTCGGCATCACAGCCTGCACAGCACACCGCACGTCGTAACCGGGAGGGCCGATGGCCATGCGGCAGGGGGCCGGTCCTTCGTCCGGGAATGTCCGGCTCAAGGCCCTACGGCACTCGCATGGCTGGGTTTCCCAGCAGCAATTGGCCGACGCCTTCGAGAAGAAGGCCCTCGAATGCGGGCTTCGCCTCGGCGTCAGCGTGCGACAGGTGCGACGGTGGGAAAGCGCGGATCCGCCCTGGCCGACCCCCGATTATCAACAGGTCCTACAAGCTTTGTTCGAACGGCCGTTGACCGACCTCGGGTTCACTCCGCCATGGCAGGCCGAGCTGGCCGAGTACGGCGAGAGCTTCGTCGATCCGTCTCCCGTCGCCGAGCAACCGCCCGTCCCACCGGTGTTCCCGGCGCCCACCCGGGAAATCGGGCGGGCGCCCGAGCACGGGGAGCAGCAGGGCTACGGCGAGGCGCGCGTCCGTCGGCAGCCACCGCCCACCGGCGGACCGGTCGGCGGGGCGATGGTGGTGCCCATCGCCCCGGCCCCCGGGGGCAACCGCCAGGTGCCGCCGGCCCGCTCCGGCCCGGTGCCCCCTCCCGGCCCCGTGCCGCCCCCGCGCCCGGTCCCGCCACCCGGTCCGGTGCCGCCGCCCGGGCCCGCGATCGTGCCCCCCCGGACCTCGGTGGAGACCGGCCCCACCGTGGTCGGCGGCCGGCGTCTGGAGGGCGACGGCCTCGGTCCGCCCGGCCTGCCGGTGCGCCCGCCGCTGCGGGTGATCGGCTCGCCGGTCGCCGAGCCGCCCGCCCGCACGCTGGAGATCGCCACCCCCGCGGTGCTGCGCCAACTGCTCCGGGACACCCCCGACCCGGGCCCACTCGCGGTGCCGATGCACTCGCGGGCCGGCCGGCTCACCGTGGTCGGCGCGGACCAGTACGCGATGCTCACCCGCACCTACCGACAGATGTATTGGGTCGCCCCCGCCGCCATCGCCTACCCGTCGGTGATCGCCCACGTGCGCCTGGGCACCCAACTGCTCAACGCCCCCGGCCCCCCCCGGGCCCGCCGGATCCTGGGCGCCTCGCTCGCCGAGACCGCGATGCTGGCTGGCCGGATGGCCTTCTTCGATCTGGACCGCCCGCACGACGCACAGGACCACTACCTGGTCGCCTACCGCGCCGCCAACGAGGCCGGCGACACCCTGCTCGCCGCCGCGGTGCTCGCCCACACCGCGTTCATCCCCGCCTTCGACGCGGCCCCCTCCGCCGCGCAGGACATCCTGGACTTCGCACGCAAGACGGCTACGCGCGGTGCGCCGATGGTGATGCTCGCGTGGTTCGACGCGGTGCAGTCCGAATTCGAGTCGCTGCGCGGCACCCCCGAACGCGGGCTGCACCTGCTCGACCGGGCCGAGGACCTGCTGTGCCACCCGGACAACACCCCCACGCCGCCGTGGCTGGACTTCTTCGACGCCTCCCGGCTGTGGGGCTTTCGCGGCAAGGCCGAACTCACCGCCCGCCGGATGGACCAGGCCCAGGGCTCGCTCAACGACGCGTTGCAGAACCTGCCGCCCAACGCCGACAAACAGCGCGCGGTGATGTACGCCGACCTGGCCGAGGCGGCCTTTCAGGCCGGTCAGGTGGACGAGGCGTGCGGCCGACTGTTCCAGGCCGCCGACATGTTGCGAGTGCACTGGTATTCGATGGCGATGGAGCGGGTGCGGGTCACCCGCAAGCAGTTGGAGCCGTACAAGAACTCGGTCGCGGTGCGCCAACTCGACGAGGTGCTGGAATCGTTCAGCGAACTCGCGCCCACCGACGAGACCGGGTTCGTGGCGCTGCCCGGGGCCGACGAACAGAGCTGAATTCCCCCTGTCGGTGACATGGTCCACACTGACCCGGGACCGGACGGTTCGACGACGAAAGCCGTACACGAGACATGCGCACGACGGGTACCACCGGCGCGATCGCCGGCAGGCTGGAGCAGTTGCGCGGCACACTGCCCACCCGCAATCACAACGCACGCACGGTCGCGGCCCTCGCGGCCAATCCGGGCTGCGCCCGCCGGGGCGTGCTGGACGCGGCCGGCATCGAGAAGACCGTGCTCGCCGACCGACTCGGCTTCCCGGCCCGATACGGCGGTCGCTCGCCGTTCGCGATCGGCCGCGGCAACGTGTTCGAGGCCCGGGTCAAGGCGGACGGCGGCACCGAACTGCGTCGACTGCTCGCCGAGACGCTGGGCGCGCACCCGGACGCCGGCGCGCTGATCGACGTGGACCACGAGAGCGCCGGCCGGCCGAGCCGCGAGGAGCGGGTGGCCCGCACCCGCGACGCACTGGCCCGGGCCGCCCGCGGCGAACCGGACGCGTGCGCGATCCTGGACCACCCGCTGCTGCCGCTGGACGTGGCCGGCCGACGCGCCTACCTGGAACCGGACGCGATGGCCTGCCGGGTGGCCGGCCGGCTGTACGTGGTGGAGATCAAGTCGTTCGCGATCATCGACGGGTCCGCCGACCCGGGCAAGCTCGCCTCGGCCACCCGCCAGGCCGCGGTCTACGTGCACGCGCTGCGCCGACTGGCCGCCGAGCTGGGCCTGGACCCGGACGTGGTGGCCACCGACATCGTGCTGGTGTGCGCGCAGGACTTCTCCAATCGTCCGGTCGCCGTCGTGCTCGACGTACGGCGCGAACTGGCCACCACCCGGCGTCGGTTGGAGCGCCTGTCCGGCGTGGAGGAACTGCTCGGCGAACTGCCGGAGACGCTCACCTTCGACGTCGACGGCGAACTGGTCGGGGCGGCCGTCGCACGGGTGCCCGCCGCGTACGTGCCGGACTGTCTGTCCGCGTGCGAACTCGCGCTGTTCTGTCGGGACGAGGCCCGCGGTTGTGCTCCCGGCGGCGGCAGCGTCGGCACGCTGGGCACCTCGGTGCGCGGTGCGCTGGGCGGGATCGAGGACATCGCCGACGCACTGGCCCTGGCCGACGGCCGGCGCGCGGCCCGGCCCGGCGAGGAGGACGTGGCCCGGCTGCTCCGTCGGGCCCAGGCGCTGCGCGCCGAGGTGCTGGGGGCGGCGGAGCCCGGGTCCCGGGCGCCCGGGACCGAGGTACCGCTCTCCGAGGTGTCGGGCGGTGTCCGGTGAGCGCGATCGCCGCGCTCGGTCGGCTGCGGGCCGCCGCGACCGGGGTGGCCCAACCGGCCGCCACCGTGCGTCACCGGCATCTGTCCGCCGGGCCGCTGGTGCTGGTGCCGTATGTGCTCGCGGGCGAGGCGTTCGCGCCGTTGGCCGTGTTGGTCGGCACCGACCGGGACCGGCCGCATCTGCTCGCGGTGCCGCAACCGCGGGACCGCGACCGGCGGTTCGCACACGCGGCCGAACTGGGTCGGTTGTTGCTGCCCTACCTGGGCGCGTTCGCGGCCGAGACGGAGACGATCGAGCGGCGGAGCGAGGACCCGTACGAGCGCAGCCTGGACGCGCCGCAGGTGCTGGTGCCCACGGCGGGCGGTGTCGAGTATCTGCGCCTGCTCGGCCGGTCCACCCGATTCCGGCGCACCGACGGCGAGTTCGCGGTGGCCCAGGAGGTGCCGCTGCTCGGCCGGTGGAGCACGTGGCTCGCGGATCGGGCCGGAGTGCCCGGATCGAGTGTGCTGTTGGCGATGACCGACCTGCTCACCCAGGCGTGGGTGACCGGACAGAGCGCGCTGGAGGACGGTGACCTGGCCGCGCTGCTCGCCTGGATCGACCCGCCGGCCGGGCAGCGCGGCGATCGGGCGGCGCGTGCGGTCGAGGGTGGTCCGACCGCGGGGCCGGCGACCGATCCGGCGTTCGACGAGCGGCTGGTGCCGTTGATCGCCGCCTTCGACGACGCGGTGGCGGCGGACCGGGACGAGGCCGCGGAGCGGGACGAGGCCGATGCGGCCGGTGGCGCCCGGACCAACCTGGGGCCCCGCGGTCGGGACGCCGAGCAGGCGATCCGGGATGCGTTGGCCGCCGAGTTGTTGCCCACCTGGGATCGCGTCTGGCGCGGGGTGGAACTGCTTCGCGCACTGCCTTCGGGCGCGTCGGTGGCCGGGCGATGGGAGGCGGATCGGGCCTCGTACAGCTTCTTCGCCGCCGCGCTGGCCGACCCCGAGTCCCGCCCGCAGCCGCGCGTTCCCGGAGCGATCTCGGCCGCCGCGCAACTCGCGGGCAGGGAACGGGCGCAGGCCCGACTGGATGCCGAACAGGTGCGCGACGACCCGCTGTTGATGGCCGCCGTCCGGCTCGCGGGCGAGGCGTTCCGGGGCGAGTTGGGCGCGGTGGACGCCGAGCGCATGGTCGCCGAGCCCGGGAAGAAGACCGCCCGCCCGCGTCCGATGTTGACCTTCGCCACCGACGACGAACCGCTGTTCGGGCCGGGCACCGACCTCGCGTGCGTCGAACGCCCGGACGCCAAGGCGCGGGTCCTGGCCACCGAGCCCGGTCGGGTCGTACTGGAACTGCGCGGTGGCATGGGCGGTGGCAAGGCACCCAAGCCGGGCAGCGTGCCCGAAGTGGGCGAAGTCCTTTGCTGGACCTCGCTGATCGCCGAATTCCGGCGCGGCCCGGACTGGCCCGACGTCGAGGACACCCCGTGGACGCACGGCGGCCCGCCGCCCGTGCCCGAACCGGAGGCCGCCCCGGAGGCGGACGACGACGCGTTGGAGGATTGGTCGTGACGGCTGTGGCCACCGTTCGTCCCGAAGGCGACCCGGCCGCGCTTGCCGCCGCCGCGACCGACGCCGTGCTCGCCGATCTCGCCTCCGGCGCGCATCGCGGTGTGGTGGTCGACTCGCCGCCCGGCGCGGGCAAGTCGACGCTGGTGGTGCGCGCGGCGGGGGAGTTGGCCCGGGGCGGCGAGCGGCTGATGATCGTCGCGCAGACCAACAACCAGGTGGACGACCTGCTGGTCCGGCTGGTCGAGGAGCACCCGGGGTTGGCCGTGGGCCGGTTGTCCGCCACCGGGTATCGGCTGCCGCCCGCGCTGGTGGGCAGCTCGGTGTCGAACGCGGAGAAGGCCGAGGCGCTGGACGCGTGTGTGGTGGTGGTGGCCACCGCCGCCAAGTGGGCGCTCGTGCAGGATCGGCGTTGGCCGTGGGCGATCGTGGACGAGGCGTACCAGATGCGGTCGGACGCGCTGCTGCTGGTGGCCCGACTGTTCGACCGGGCGCTGTTCGTCGGCGACCCCGGCCAACTCGACCCGTTCGCCACCGTGGACACCTCGCGCTGGCACAGCCTGAGCTACGACCCCTCGCAGAGTGCGGTGGTGGTGCTCCGACGGCACAACCCGGACCTGCCGGTGCATCGACTGCCGGTGTCCTGGCGGTTGCCGGCGAGCGCGGCGCCGCTGGTGTCCGAGGCGTTCTACCCGTTCACCCCGTTCCGTTCCGGCACCGGTCCGGGCGAGCGGCTGCTGCACTTCGGTGCGGCGGTCGAACACGACGCGTACGACGCGGCCGTGGACGTTGCGGCGAAGTCCGGCTGGGGCCTGCTGGAGTTGCCCGCGCGGTTCACCGCGGCCGCCGACGAGGAGGCGGTTCGGGCGGTCGCCACGCTGGCCGCGCGGCTGCTCGCGCGGGGCGGGACCACGATCGGCGAGCGCACGCCGGACGGGGTGCCGCTGGACGCGTCCCGGATCGCGATCGGGGTCAGCCATCGCGAGCAGCGGGCCCGGATCGAGTCGGCGCTGCGCGACCTGGGTGCGGCGGACGTCGTGGTGGACACCGCGAACCGGCTCCAGGGCCGCGAGTTCGACGTGACCGTGGTGCTGCATCCGCTGTCCGGTCGGCGCGACGCGACCGAGTTCCACCTGGAGACCGGCCGGTTGTGCGTGCTGGCCTCGCGGCATCGGCACGCGTGCCTGGTGGTGGCCCGGGCGGGCATCCCCGACCTGCTCGACGCGCATCCCACCGCCGACCCGGTGCACCTGGGCGTGCCGGTCAGCTTCCCGGACGGCTGGGAGGCGAATCAGGCGGTATTGGCCGAACTCGCCCGGCACCGGGTCGCCCTGCCCGGATGAACACATCCGAACGCCGGCCGGGCCGAGCCCGACCGGCGTTCACGGCCCGGAATCCGCGCCGGCGCTACTCGCCGCGCTCCAACAACAACTTTCGGCCGTGCTCGATCATCTTCGCCGTGTACTCCTCGCCCCAACCCGCCCGCGCCGCGACCTGAGCCGTCGTCAGATGGTCGAAGCGATTCGGATCCGCCATCCGCGCCACGGCCATCGCCTGATAGTCCACCGCCCGGTCGGCCGCCGCGCGAAACGCCTCGGCCAGGTCCGTCGAGCGGGCCAGCACCTCCTGGGGATCGGTCAGATCGTCCAGGTCGAAGAAGCGTTCGTCGGGCGGCTCGGGTACCGCGGGCTCGAACAACAGCGGCGCGGGCCGCATACGGGGCTTGCGCGACTCGGACGGCATGCGCGGATTCCTTCCGACAGTGCAGACGTGCTGACGACGAATACGGACGGGGGGAGCAACGGGATCGGCCGAAACCGGCCCGCAAGATCCCGCGCCCTTGCCATTGTCGCCAACCGGACGCCATCCGAAAGACCCTTGCCCGAAAGAGGGACGACAGCCCGGGACCCGCGCCGATAAACCCCGAATCGGGGGTGTCGACCCGGTACCGCCGGGTGGTTTCGGCGGCCGGTAAACCTCGCGGAGCCGGTCCGGACAAGCGGATGCGCCCCCTCGCGCAGTGGCGAGGGGGCGCATCGCGTCTTACCGGTACCGGCCGGGTCGAGCAGGTATTGGGGGAGCCGCTCGTGATGTCAGGTCCCCGACCGGTACGTCCTGTGGGGCGACTTCAGATCGCCTGTTGGTGGCGCTCGGCGAGCGCGCGGGCGGCCTCGGCGATCGCCGCGCGCACGTGCCGCAGCGTCGTCAGGCGGTTGTCGGGCGTCGGCGGTACGAGCCACACCAGCGGTCCGTCGTTCTGCTCCGGGGGCGGCGGGAAGGTGATCCACGCCCCCCGCCCGTGGTGGCGCGGGCCGAGCCGGCGCTCGCGCGGCCGCATCGGCATCACCGTGGTCGGCGGTACGAGGAAGCCGATCCGGCGGTAACGGCGGTCGAAGATGACCGGGCCGACCGGCACGCGGTGTGCGTGCAGCGTGGCCAGGGCCTCGCGGCCGAGTCGGTCCTCCACCTCGATCACGTCGAACGTCTCGCCGGCCGCGACCAGGCGAGGGGCGTACGGGTTCCGAAGCGCGTCCTGCGGCAGCGCTGCCAGCGTCGTTCGGTTCACGTCGGCGTCCATCGGTGAGGCGGTCCTCTCGTTTCGTCTGGAAACGGAATCGTCCTCGGGGGCCGGGAGGTCCTCGAAGCGTCCTCTTCGTCCTGCACGAGCCCGAAGCGTCCGACTTTCGGGGCGTCCGCTTCTGCCTTAGATGCAACCAGGTCGGCACACCGTGTGACGAGGCCCGCGGTGGGACTCCTGCAGGACGCGCTGAGGACTCTTGCCGCTCTAACGGGCTAGAGGCATGACGCCGCAGGTGGGACGGGGTCACGATCGAGATCCAGCACGGAGCGGTCGGGCCCGGTGTACCGCGTGATCGGGTCCACGCAGTCATGTCCGTCACCACGACGCGTATGGGAGGACGCGGTGCAACGACGAACCTTTCTGGCCGGCGCCGCCGTCGCCGGCCTCACCGCCAAGAGTTCCGCTTCCGCCGCATACGCCTCCTCGGGGTCGGCGGCCTCTCTCCCCGATCCCACCGCCTATGTCGCCACCACCGCCCGGCTCCGGTCCCGCTACTGGATCGAGGAACCCGGGCGGTTGCTTCCGGTGGTGGCCGAACACGCCCGCAACGGTGCCCGGCTGCTGGCCGAGGGGCCGGAGGGGGCGCACTATTCCGCGATCGCGGAGACCGCGTTGCTCGCTTCGCGGATCGCCTTCTTCGACCTGAGCCTGCGCGGGCCGCATGTGCGGCGCTGGCAGGACCTCGCGCTGGACGCGGCGGACCGGGGCCGGGACGGCTCGTTGGCCGCCGCCGTCCTCGGACACATGGCGTTCGCGCCCGCCTGGACCGGGCGGGGCGCGGAGGCCCGGGACACGCTGGCCGCCGCGCGCGAACGCACCACGAGCGGCGACGCCGGGCCGACGCTGCGGGCGTGGTTGGACGCGATCGCGGCCGAGGCGGAGGTCCGGCTCGGCACACCGGACGCGGCCTTCCCGCTGCTGGATCGTGCCGCCGATACGTACGCGCCGCCGGAGACGCCCGGGTCGTGGACGGCGGACGGGCCGCCGGCCTGGCTGGACTGGTTCTCCGCGGCCCGTCTGGAGGGCTTCCGGGGGGCCGCGGAGGTGGCGGCCGGGCGCTCGGCCGAGGCGCGGGCCAGTCTGGAACGCACACTCGCCGGATTGCCGGCGGACAGCCACAAGCAGCGGGCGATGACGCTGGCCGAACTGGCCGCGACGGCGGTCGGGGCGCGCGAGCCGCAGGATGCCTGTCGGCTGTTGGAGGAGGCGTTGGATCTGGTCGGTGTGCAGGGGTATGCGACGGCGGTGGATCGTATGCGCACGGTGCGGGCTTCGCTGGCGCCGTGGGCTCGGGAGTCCTTCGTCCGGGAGATCGACGATCGCCTGCACTCGGGCGGCGGGGCGCGGGCGGAGGAGGGCTCGGCGTGACCATGGTCGGCGCCTCGGGTGGCCTCATGCGCCCGCCGGGCTGGGTTCGCCTCATGCGCCGGCGGGGCTGAGTGGCCTCATGCGCCGGCCGGGCTGGTTTGCCTCATGCGCCGGCGGGGCTGAGTGGCCTCATGCGCCGGCCGGGCTGGTTTGCCTCATGCGCCGGCGGGGCTGAGTGGCCTCAAGCGCCGGCCG
>NZ_JBHZAV010000132.1:0-26189 GCF_042754445.1 Embleya sp. NPDC059213 | reverse complement strand
GCGCGGAGGCGCGGAGGCGCGGAGGCGCGGAGGCGCGGAGGCGCGGAGGCGCGGAGGCGCGGGACGAGTAGGACGAGTGGGCAGAACGGGACGAGTGGGTTGTGGGTGCCTCGGGTTTGGTGTGTCGTCCCTCGCCTTCGGCGGCCCCCGCACCGCAGTCTCGCGCCGGTGGTGGTGCCGCGCGCCGCGCGTTGCGGCGGGGTGTGGCGGGGCGTGGGGGTGGATCGGGGCGTGTGCGCAAAGTGACGGGGTGCGCACGCGTAGTATGTACCGTGTGGTTGGGGAGAGTGGGTTCGAGGTTGTGCGGGTCGTGATCGTCGACGACCATCCGTTGTTTCGGGCGGGGTTGCGGGCCGCTTTGGAGAGTGCCGCGGACATCGTGGTGGTCGCCGAGGTGGAGACGGCCGCCGCGGTGCCGGGAGTGGTTGCCGAGCAGGCGCCCGATCTGGTGGTGATGGATCTGTCGTTGCCGGACGGGTCCGGGATCGAGGCCACCCGGAAGATCGCGGCCGACACGCCGACCGTGCCGGTCGTGGTGTTGACCATGTCCGACGACGACGGCAGCCTGCTCGCGGCGATACGCGCCGGCGCCGGTGGCTATCTGGTCAAGGGCGCGGGCCGGGACGAGGTGCTGCACGCGGTGCGTACCGTCGCGGCCGGTGGCGCGGTCTTCGGTGCGCAGACCGTGCCCCGGCTCGCCGCGTTGCTGGCCGGCGGCAGCCCCCGCGCGTCCGAGCGGGTGTTCCCCGAGCTGACCGAACGCGAGTGCGAGGTGCTGGACCTGCTCGCCCGGGGCCTGGACAACCGCAACATCGCCCGCCGGCTGTTCCTCGCCGAGAAGACCGTGCGCAACCACATCACGCACATCTTCGAGAAGTTGCACGTCACCACCCGCGCGGAGGCGGTGGCGCACGCCCGCGACTTCGGCCTGGGCGCCGACTGATCCGGACCGCCGCCCCGCGCGCCACCGCGCCGACGGGCCCGACCCGAGCCCGTCCCGGAGCATCGGCCGGGCCCCGGTCGGGACCTCGATGGGACCGCTGCCTCGTGTGCACGGGACACCGCGACGACCATCCTGAGTTGTCCGTACCCCTCCGGGTCCTGCACATCGGAAGCACCCGGCGTCGTTCGGCCCCACCCGGCTCGACTCGTCCGCGCCGTCGTTCGACGACGTCCGTGAGGAGGCGCCAGATGCCCATGGGCAACCGAAGGCAACGCTCCGGCCTCGACCGCGCCTACGCGGTATGCGGCGCCTCCCTGGTCGGCGGCCTGGTCACGCTGATCCTGCTGCTCACCCACCTCGACGACCCGAGGATGCCCCCGCGCCCCGCCCTGATCGGCGTGGCCACCCTCCAGGGCATCGCCTTCTCGCTGTCCGGGCTCTTCGTACTCTCGCGTCGATCCGCCGCCGGCCTGGGCTGGCTGTTGTTGTGGACCGGCCTGTGCTATCCGCTGGCGAGCGCGGTCCTGTTCACCGCGGTGTTCGCCGACGCCGGATTCGCCGGGGCCACCGTGGCGATCACCGTGTGGCTGATCGCCGACACGATGCTCCTGTTCGGGATGTACGCGCTGCCGCTGTGGCTCCCGAACGGCACTCTGCCGAAGTCCCGATTCGTCCGGATCTATGCCGTGCTGCTCGCGCTGTGGAGCGCCGTGCACGCGTACGACGACTACTCCGGGTCCGGCTGGTACGGACTGCCCAGCTTCCTGCAACACGGCGCCTGGGCCGGCACGCAGCGGTGGCTGGACGAGTGGCTGACCCCGCGGATGGACCTGATTCCGCCGCTGGTCATCCTGACCAGCCTCGCCGTGATGACCGTGTGCTGGGTGCGCTCGCCCAAGCCGCACCCGATGCGGCTCGTGCCGCTGCTGCCCTATCTGCTGTGGCTGGCCGTGAGCTTCCTCGGCTACCACCTCGAACTCTCGGACCTGCTCTATGAATTCCTTCTCTACGCGGGCGTGCTGGTCTGGCAACTGTGCTTCGCGTACGCCTTCGCCCGGGACCGGCAGTGGCACCTCGACCGATCCACGCGCAAGGTTCTGGCCACCTTCACGCTGGCCGCGGTGCTGATGGGCGGCTACTTCGGGATCGCCGTCGCGCTGTCCGGCGTGCTCCCCGGCGCGCGCACCGCCGGCGCGCTGGTGATAGCGGCCGGGGCGCTGCTGATCGGCGCCCTGCTGCGGCCGACCGTGCAATGGGCGATGCGCGTCGTCGACCGCTTCTACTACGGCGAACGGGCCCGGCCCTACCAGGTGGTTCGCGACCTCTCCGAACAATTGAGCCGAGCACCGGCCCCCGGCTCGGCACCCGCCCTGCTCTGTCGAACGGTCGTGTACACGCTCGGCCTGCCCGGCGCCGGTGTCGTGGTCGACACCCGGCACGGCGAACGCGAACTCGCCCGGATCGGCACCGCCGGCACCGCCGAGGTCGACTTCCCGCTCACCTACGAGGGTGTCGTGATCGGCCGGCTCTCCGCACCGCCCCGCCCCGGACAGGACGCGTTGGACCGCCAGGACCTGGAGGTGCTGCGCTTCCTCGCCGACCAGGCGGCGCCCGCCATCGCCTCGTTGCGCCTGTACGAAGAACTCCAGGAGACCCGCGAACGCATCGTGCTGGCCCGCGAGGAAGCCCGCCGCCGACTCCGGCACGACCTGCACGACGGCCTCGGCCCCGCGCTGTCCGGTACCCGGCTCCAGGTCGACACCGCGCGGGCCTGCGTACCGCCGGGCACCCCGGCCGAGGGCACCCTGGCCATCGCTTCGCGCAGCATCGGCGAGGCGATCACCGAGCTGCGCCGGATCACCGACGGCCTCGCCCCCGCGGCACTCGCCCGACTCGGGCTGGCCGAGGCGCTGCGCGAATGTGCGACGCGGCTGGGCGGCGGCGATGGGAACCACCCGCACATCCGGGTCACCTTCGATCCCGATCCGCCCCCGCCGCTGCCCGCGGCCGTGGAGGTGGCGATCTACCGGATCTGCGGCGAGGCGCTGACCAACGTCGTCCGGCACGCCCAGGCCCACCACGCCACGCTCGACGTCGTGGTCACCGAGACCCGCGTCGTCCTGGAGGTGATCGACGACGGCGTCGGGAGCCCGGAGCGCGAACGCGGCGCGGCGACCGAGGGTGTCGGCCTGGCCTCGATGGCCGAACGCGCCGAGGAACTGGGCGGCAGTTTCACCGCGGGCGGCAACGAACACGGCACCGTCGTGCGCGCGGTCATCCCACGAGCCGGGACCGATACCCGGGACCAACCCGGGACCGACCCGGGACCGTGACCACATGCGGAGGGACCCGCAGCGAGCGAAGGTGGAGGAGCGGTGATCGACTTGATCACCTTGTCCCCCACACAACACGGAGATCCAAAATGTCGAAGAGCCCACTTCCGAAGGGCGGCGAACCACCGCCTGGGTCGCACAAGCCCGACCAGCCGCTCGGCTGCCACTTTCCGAATCCGCCGTGCACCAGCGTGGACGAGTCCGATTCGGCGAAGGCAACGGATGCGAGCAGCGGTCATCCGCCGCATAAGGCCGATGGCTCGGGCCGAACAGCCGAGCCGGACACGCACGATCCGCCGGACGACTGAGCCGACCCGAAGGAACACAACAAACCGCCGCCCCCGCCGTCCTCGACGGCGGGGGCGGCGCCGTGTGCCCGGTGCCCGGGACGCCCGGGGCGGGCGCGGGTGCACGCCGGCCGGCGTGGGCGTGAATTCATCCCGTGCGCTGCCGGCCGGTCGGTGCGACCAGGGCGGCGGTGGCCGCGCCGGTGCCGATGACGTCGGAGAGGGCCTGCAACTGCACCCGGATCAGCGCGGCGACCCGGGGGTCCGCCGGTCGTACCGATCCGTCCGGTTCGCCGGTCAGCGCGTCGGGGGCGCCACCCACCACCACCTCGGGGTGCGGCACGACCAGATTGCCCAGACCGGCCAGGATCCGCACGGTGTCGGTCAACCCGCGAAACCCGTGCAGTCGGCTGGCCGTCACCACCATCACGGCGACGGCCTTCCCGGACAACGACGCGTCGCCGCGCGGGCGCGAGGCCCAGTCGACGGCGTTCTTGAGCACGCCGGGAATCGAGTGGTTGTACTCCGGGGTGGCGATCACCAACCCGTCCGCCCGATGGATCGCGGTACGCCACCGGCGCACCGCCGGCAGCTCCGGATGTACGTCCAAGTCCTCGTTGTACAGCGGCAGTTCACCCAGCGTCGGATACACGTCGAAGCACATGCCGGGTGGCGCGAGCGCGGGCAGCGCGGCCAGCAGTCGGGTGTTGGCGGACTGTGCGCGCAGCGAGCCGGAGATCGCCAACACGCGGGCGGGGGAAGGGGACGCGGGAGCGGTCCCGGGCGCGGACATGAGTGGCCTTTCGTCAGGAACCGGTACGGCGGTCCAACAGGGTCGTGTCGTGCCGCCCGGCGCGGAAGTCCGGGTCGTCGAGGATCTCGGCGAGCAGCGGCGCGGTGGTGCGCACACCCGGGCCCTCGACCCGCAGTTCGCGCAACGCGCGGCGCATCCGGGCCAGCGCCTGGTCGCGATCCGGCCCCCAGGTGACGATCTTGGCCAGGAGCGAGTCGTACTCCGGACGGGCCTGGGATCCCGGGAACGCGTGCGTGTCCACCCGGACGAACGGGCCGGCGGGCGCGTCGAAGGTGGTGAGCGTGCCGGGACACGGCGCGAAGTCGCGGGCCGGGTCCTCGGCGTTGATCCGGACCTCCACCGACGCGCCGCGGCGCCGCACCCGGTCCTGGTCGAAGTCCAGTGGTCGGCCGGCGGCGACGAGCAGTTGCTCGCGGACGATGTCGATCCCGGTCACCGTCTCGGTCACCGGGTGCTCGACCTGGATTCGCGAGTTGACCTCGATGAACGCCGCTTCCTCGCCGCGGACCAGGAACTCGAAGGTGCCGGCGCCCCGATAACCCGCCGCCCGGGCCCCGGCGACCGCGTGGGCGGCCAGCCGATCGGCCAGGTCGGCGGGCAGGCATGGTGCGGGGGACTCCTCGACGAGCTTTTGGTGTCGGCGCTGCACCGAGCAGTCCCGCTCGCCGAGATGGACCACATTCCCGTGCCCGTCGGCCAGGATCTGGATCTCGATGTGCCGGGCGCCGGCCAGGTAACGCTCCAGGTAGACCCGGTTGTCGCCGAAGGCCGCCTGGGCCGTGGCGCGGGTCGCCCGGAAGGTGGGCAACAGCGCGCCGGCGTCGGGCACCACCGCCATCCCCCGACCGCCGCCGCCCGCGACCGCCTTGACGATCAACGGAAAGCCGATGGCGCGGGCCACCTCGGCGGCCTCGTCGGCGGTATCGACCGGGTCCCGCGATCCGGGCAACACCGGCAGCCCGGCGTCCGCCATGATCCGCCGGGCCGTCGACTTGTCCCCGAGCCGGGCCATCACCTCGGGCGCGGGGCCGACGAAGACGATCCCGTTCTCGGCACAGATGGTGGCGAAGTCCGGGTCCTCGGACAGGAAGCCGTAGCCGGGGTGGATCGCCTGGGCGCCGGTCTTGCGGGCCGCCTCGATCACCGCCGGCGGGTAGAGGTAACTGCGATGCGGGTCCGCGGGGCCGATGTTGACGTGGTGGTCGGCGGCGCGTACGGCGGCCGAGTCGCGATCGGGGCCGGAGTGCACCACCACGGTGGCGATGCCCATGTCCCGGCAGGTACGCACCACGCGCAGTGCGATCTCGCCCCGGTTGGCGATCAGTACGGTGTCGAACACGGAGGTTCACCTCGCCGAGTCGGAGTCGGAGTCGGAGTCGGAGGGGGCACCGGAGGCGGGGTCGTGCCCGGAACCGGCGACGGGTTCGAGTTCGAACAGCGGCTGGTCGTACTCCACGCCCTGCCCGTTGTCGACCAGCACCGCCGTCACCCGGCCGTCCCGGTCGGCCTCGATCGGGTTCATCAGCTTCATCGCCTCGATGATGGCCACCTGTTGGCCGGCCCGGACCCGGTCGCCGACCTCGACGAACGGTGCCGCTCCCGGTTCCGGCGCGTGGTAGAGCGTGCCGACCAGCGGTGCGCGGACCAGGTGACCCGAGGGCACGGCCGGCTGCGGCGCGGGCGCGGGTTCGACCTCCGGGCCGGCCGAGGCCGCGGCCGCGATCGGCGGTGGCCCCGGGAAGGCGGACCAGGCGACCTCGATGCTCTCCCCGCCGGAGCGCACCACGATCTTCGTGGGCGGTCGCGGGGCATCGTGCAGCACCCGGCCCAATGCGTTGCGCAGGACGGCCAGGGTGGCCGCCCGGCCTTCGTCGTCGACGGCGGTCATGCCGAATCCTCCTCGTAGTCGTCGCTGTCCCGGTAGTCGTCGCCGTCCTCCCGGACGCGGCCGGTCCCGATCCCCGCGCCGGCCGCGTCCGACGCCGCAGGCAGCCCGAAGGCGCGGAAGCGCCGTCGCCGCGACGCGACGCGCTCGGCCGGATCGAGGCTCGCGAGTTCGGCCACCGTCTCCAACACCGCGTCCCGCAGCGCGAGGCTCGCGGCGGGCGGATCGGCCTGCGCGCCGCCCTCGGGTTCGGCGATCACCCGGTCCACCACCCCGAGTTCGAGCAGCGAACCGGCGTCCAGCCCGAGCGCGCGGGCCGCCGCCGGGCTCTGCTCCCGGGTCTTCCACAGGATCGCCGCGCAGCCCTCCGGGCTGATCACCGAGTACAGCGCGTTCGCGCTGATCAGCACCCGGTCGGCGACGCCGAGCGCGAGGGCGCCGCCACTGCCGCCCTCGCCGGTGACCACGGCCACCACGGGCACCCGCAGCCCGGCGAGCACGCGCAGGCATCCGGCGATCGCTCCGGCCTGTCCCTGCTGCTCGGCCTCGATTCCCGGATGTGCGCCCGGGGTGTCGATCAGGGTCACCAGCGGCACGCCGATCTTCTCGGCCAGCCGGGCCAGCCGGACCACCTTGCGGTAGCCGGCCGGCGAGGCCATCGCGAAGTTGGCCCGGACCAGATCGGCGGTGGTGTGGCCCTTCTGGTGCCCGAGCACGAGCATCGCGCGGCCCTCCACCAGGCCCAGACCACCCACGATCGCCGGGCAGTCGCCGCCCGCCCGGTCACCGCGCAACTCGACGAACGCGTCCATCCAGTACGCGAGATGGTCACGCGTCGTCGGGCGTCGCGGATCCCGCGCGGCGGCCACCACCTCGTGCGCGGGCCGCCCGATCGGCCCAACCGACCCGGCCGACCCGGCCTCGGGCCGAGCCGCAGCCCCATCGCCCACGCCGGCGGCCCGGGTCGGCCCGGTCGCCTCCGGGCGATCCGGCTCGGCGGGCCGGCGCGCCGCGGCCAGGAGAACCGCGAGCGTCCGGCGCAGCTCGCCGCGCGGGCGGACGGCGTCCACCAGGCCGTGCCGAAGCAGGAACTCGGCCCGCTGGAAACCCTCCGGCAGCCGTTCGCCGATGGTCTGCTCGATCACGCGCGGTCCGGCGAAGCCCATCCGCGCGCCCGGTTCGCACACCACCACGTCGGCCAGCGTGGCGAACGAGGCGGCCACGCCGCCGTAGGTGGGGTCGGCGACGACGGTGACGGTGAGCAGTCCGGCCTCGTCCAGTTCGGCCATCGCCGCCGAAGTCTTGGCCATCTGCATCAGGGCCAGCGCGCCCTCCTGCATCCGGGCGCCGCCGGACGAGGTGACCACGATCAGCGGCACCCGTCCGGCCAGCGCGGCGTCGGCGGCCGTGCCGATCGCCTCCCCGGCCGCGACGCCCAGGCTGCCGCCCATGAAGGCGAAGTCCATCACGGCCAGCACCACCGGATGCCCGGCCAAGGTGCCGAGGGCCACCCGGACCGCGTCCTCGTGCCCGGTCGCCGCGCGGGCGGCCGCCAATCGGTCCGGATACGGCTGGAGGTCCTCGAAGCGCAGCGGGTCGTGCACGGTCGCGGTCGGGGTCAGCGGCCGGGCGCTGCCCGGGTCGAGCAGCGCGTCCAGCCGCCTGGCCGCGTCCAAGGGGGTGTGCGCGCCGCAGCCGGGGCACACCCGATGGGCGCGCTCGAAGCGTCTGCGGTACACCAGGGTGTGGCAGCTCGGGCACCTCAGCCAGTCCGACGGCGACGTGTCGACGGCCGGCCCGCGCGTGGCGTTCATCGCGGTCTCTCCTGCTCCCCGCGCGGCGCGACGCTCGGGGCCGCGTGCCGCAGCGGCGTGATCTGGTGGATGTCGTAGTTGCGCCGCAGTCGGGCCACGCGCTCCGAGTCGACCCGCTCCCCGGCCCCGAAGATCTCGATCAGTTCCTCGAAGTAGCGCTCGTGGTCGGGCGCGGGTGTGGACTGGAAGAGCATCCTGGCCGGTCTCGTGGTGGGGTTGCCGAACGCGTGCGGGCACCCGGGCGGCACGAACATGCAGCTCCCGGCGCCGGCGCGGACCGGCCCCCGGCCGGTCTCCGAGCGCCAGTTCCGCCAATCGTCGGCGGTGCGGTGCAGGGGTTCGAAGGCGAGTACGTCGAGTTCGCCGTCGAGTACGTAGAAGAACTCCTCGCCCCGTGCGTGCACGTGTGCGCCGACGTCGAAGCCGGGCGGCACCACCACCTCGAAGGTCGAGGTGTGCCGGGCGTGCGCTCCGGTGACCTTGTAGGTGACCTCCTGTGCGGCGGTCACCAGCCGCCGGCCCGCCCCGGGCGGAATGATCAGGCCGTCGACCACGACGACACCTCCTCGGTCGCGGGCCGGCGATCGCCGCGGCCCGGTGGTCCGGAATCGACCCAGGTGCCGACCGCCATCTCGGCGGTGATCCCGGGGCCGAAGCCGGCCACGATGCCGCGTCCGCCGGCGGCCGGTCCGCCCGTCGCGAACAACCGGTCCAGGGCGTCGAAGACCACCGCGCTCGCGATGTTCCCGTATTCCGTGAGGGTGGCCCGGCTGTGCCGGAACGCCTCGGGGGCGACGCCGAGGAATGTGCTCAGGTCGTCCAGGATCCGCGGGCCGCCGGCGTGCACGACGTAGAAGTCCAGTGCCGAGGCGTCCCACGCGTGGCGGGCGACGAGTTGTTCGATGACCGGTGCCAGCGGCTCCATCGTGGTGGGCACCCGCTTGTCCAGGCGGAAGTGGAATCCGGTGTCCTTGACCGCGTAGGAGATCCAGTCCTGGGTGTGTGGGATCAGGTGGGAGCCGTTGCGTTCGAGCCGGACGCCGGTGCCGCCCGCGCCGCGCACCACCGCCGCCGCGACCGCGTCGCCGAACAGGCCGTCGGAGAGCAACGACCCGATGTCGGCGTCGTCGGGCTGGTAGCACAGCGAGCAGAACTCGCAGGACACGATCAGCGCGTTGAGCCCGGGGTGGGCGGTACAGAAGTCGTGGGCCCGGTTGATCGCCGCGCCGCCGGCCGCGCAGCCGAGCTGGGCGATCGGCAGTTGGCGGGTATCGGGGCGCATGCCCAGCTCGTTGATCAGCCACGCGGTCATCGACGGCATGCCGAATCCGGTGCACGAGACGTAGATCAGCAGGTCGACGTCGCGTACGCGCAGTTCCGCGTTGGCCAGTGCCCGGCGGATCACCGGGGGCACCCGCAGTTTGGCCTGCTCGTGGTAGAGGAGGTTGCGGGCCTCGAAGCCGGGATGGCGCAGGGTGCGCTCGATCGGCTGGACGAGATGTCGTTTGCGCACGCCGGTGTTCTCGATCAGTCGTAGCGCGAGCGGCAGTCGGGGATTGTCCGCGTGCAGTCGGCGGGCGATCTCCAGCGACTCGTCCATGGTGATCACGTTCTCGGGGACGGCCACGGCGGGCCGGCAGAGGATGCTCACGAGCGGTCTCCTTGTGTGGATACGAAGGTGTGGATGCGAAACGTGTGAGTGGGAAACGTGTGGATGCGAAACCGCGGAGAACCGGATGCGGTTCTCCGCGGGTGACGGCTGGTTGCGGTGCCGCGCGGCGGGCGCTCGGCTACCGGGCCGCCTGCATCGGGATCGACCGGGCCCGGCCCGCGCGATGCGGGGGCTCGATCGCGCCGTCGGGCAGCAGCGCGCCGGTGTCCTCGAAGATCACCACGCCGTTGCACAGCAGGCTCCAGCCCTGTTCGGGATGGCTCTGTACGACGTGCGCCGCGAGGTGGTCGGTGGCCGACGCGGCGGGACAGGGGGGAGAGTGTCGGCACATGGTCCTGATCCTTCCGGGAATGCCGTGGGTGGCAGTGGGTCGGCGAGCTGCCACGGGGTGCTTCCGTTCTTCGTTCACGTGACAACCCTGCGCCTCCCGTGGTCCCGGGCGGATGAGCCCACGGCCCCGAATCCCCGGCCGATGTCCCGACCCGAACGGGCCGGGGAGGCCGCCGCATAGACTGCCGGGCGTGCGCGACCACGAACCCGTGTTCAAACGGAACAGGTGGGGACCGAGCCCCTACGTGTTCAACGTCCGCAATCCCATCGGTCTGGCCCTGACCGTGGTCACCGTGGTCTTCGTCGTGGTCATGCTGGTCCTGATGAACAGGCGCATCGGCCCGTTCGCGCCACCGGCGTCCCCGGACCGGACCTCGCCGGACGGGTGGGAGTGGTCGCCGACCGGGCCACCGACGCCGTGGATCCCACCGACCCCGACCACGAAGGCCCCGACCGGCACGGCGCCGACGACGTCGACGACCGGCTCGACATCGCCCGCGCAGCCGTAGCGCGCCCTCAGTCCCGCTGCCCCGCCGCCTTGTCGTCGCGCAACCGCCGGGCCCGAAGCACCAGTTCCAACTCGAAGCGGCGATCCGGTTCGTCCATCTCGTCGCCCAGCAACTCCCGGATCCGGCGCAGCCGGTAGCGCACGGTCTGCGCGTGCACTCCCAGCCGCGCGGCGATCTCCGGTGCGCCGCCACGCGTCTCCAGCCAGGCCAGCAGCGTCTCGGCCAACCGGCGTGAGTGCGCGGGCGGGCAGTTGTCCAGCGGTGCCAGGCAGCGCCGGGCCAGGTCCTCGATCAGTTCCTCGGGCGGCAACAACACCAGTGCCTCGGTGTGTTCGGTGCAGCGGATCACCCGCCCGTCCGGCAGTTGCCCGCGCTCCATCAGGCGCAGCGCCGTACAGGCCCAGTGCAGCGACTTGGCCGCGTCGGCCAGCGGCACGGACGGGCCGATCGCGCCGGACCAACCCGCCATCGCCCGGCGCAGCAACTCGGGCCGGCCGGCCGCGTCCGGATCGGGCAGGATCATCCGGGGTCGTTCGCACTCCATGTCCAACAGCACGTCCCGGCCCACCGCCGGCGCGACCGCGTCCGGCGCGGGCCGCAACAGCACTCCCACGGCGACCTGTTCGGGCAGCGGCCAGCCGATCCGGGCGGCGTGCTCGGCGAGCGCGCTCGCGGGTTCGGTGCCGTACTCGGTGAGCAACAACTTGATCAACCGCTTCTGCGCCCACAGGCGTTCGCCGACCTGGCGGGCCGCGGCCTCGGCATAGCCGTGCACCGACTGGGCGACCAGGCCGTCGAGGTATTCGAAGCCCGCCTCGGCCAGTTCGTACATCGCCGGCGGCGGGATCTCCACCTGCTGGCCGATCTCGGCCAGCCGCCGCCACGCGAGTCGCACGCCGAGTCGGTAGACCGCCTGCAACGAGTCCAGGCTGCGCCCTTGCAGCACCTCGGCGCGGCCGAACAGTTCGAACAGTTCCAGGCGTTCGTGCTGCCGGTCGTCGGTGGCGAGCAGGTGCTCGACGAAGTCGGCCAGGGCGCGCCGGATGGCGACCAGGGCCATCGGTTCGCCCGACTCGTCCGGGACCAGCGGCAGGGCGGGGAATTCGATCCGGATGTCGCGCAGGATGCCCTGTGCCAGGTCGGCGATCTCGGCCATGGCCAGATCGGCGAACCGGCGCAGTTGCGGCCGGGGCACGTCCCGCCACGCGGTGCGCACCGTGCCTCTCCCCCGCGGCGGGTGGTCGATGCCCGCACCGGCGGCGTGGGTCCGGGGCCGGACACGTTTCCCGGCATGCGGGGCCGGCATCAGGGCTGCGGGTTCGGCGCGGTGGGATCGGTGCGGAAGGACACGAGTGGCACGTTGGGTTGTTCGGGGGTCTTGTGCAACGCGGCGACGATGCCGAACGCGGCACCGACGGCGAGGGCGGCGGCGAGGATCACGGTCAACCCGGCGGCGAGCAGTCTGTGCATGCTTCGACGAGCCTCTCGATCGGAGGGCACCCCGCCCATTCCCATGCACCGGCTCTGAATGAACACAGTGTGCGAGGCGTATTGACACTCCGTCAAGGGTGCGCCTACGGTTCCCGGCCTGAGACAGACGTGCACGTCCCCCAGGCCCCTTGCCGTCAGGAGTGCCGGATGCGCCGCGCCATTTCGTTTCGTTCCCCGATTCTGTCCCTGGCCCTGCTCGGAGCCGGAGTCTTCCTGCTCGTGCTGGCCGCGATGCTGGCCTGGTACGTCGAGCCGCAGGCCAAGCGCACGCCGCTCGACATCGACGACACGGTGGTATTCGCCGGTACCGGGAGCTATTTCGACACCACCGCGTTGCGGCCGGTACACGGCGAGACGCTGACCGTGACCCGCCGGGTGGTGGGCGATGTGGCGATGGCCGAGCGCAGCGGCCGGGCGGTGTGGGACGTGTCGACCACGATCGACACCCCGGCCACGCTGGCCGAGCACGACCCGCGGCGGTCCTACCAGTGGACGGTGGCCCGCTGGGTGACCGACCGGCGTACCAATGCCCCCGTGCACTGCTGCGGGGAGACGCCGGCGATCCGGGGCGAGGCGTTCCTGAAGTTCCCGTTCGACCTGGAGAAGCGGCGTTACCGCTGGTGGGACGAGACCTTGGGGGCCGAGGTCCCGCTGGACTATCGCGGCACGGTCGAGGTGCGCGGGCATCGCGGCTATCGCTTCACCGGCACCGTCCGGGACACCCGGGTCGGCGGTCGACAGGTCCCGGGCACCCTGGTCGGCGTCGCACAACCGCAGGTGCTCGCCGAGGAGTGGTACGCGAACGCCGGCATCGAACTGGTCGCCGACCCGCGCACCGGTCGGGTCATCGACGCGCGGATCGCCCCGCGCAAGACCCTGCGGGCACCCGGCGCGAGTACGGCCTCGGTGGTGTTGCTCGACAGCTCCGACATCCGCTTCACCCCCGAAACCCGGCGCCGGCAGGTCGATTTGGCCAAGCGGGACGACGCCCGGCTGGTGCTGGTCGGGGAGACCGCACCGCTGGCCGCGGGGGGTGTGGGAGCCGTACTCACCGCGCTCGGGCTGCTGTCGGTGATCCGCGGACCGCGGCCCGGCACCCCCGTTGCCGAACCGGCCGCCGATCGCAAGGCGCGGGTCCGCCGGCGCCGGTTGCCGCGGCTGTGCCCGAGCGCGGCGCGTGGCGGCGACTCCGGTCGGCCGGCACCGAACTGACGGTTCGTCGCACTTCCCGGCGGCAAAGTTGTCACCTGCGTGAGTAGCCGCCGCGCACACGGTGGCGAAAAGCTACGAACTCACCCCGCACATCCCGCACTTCCCACGCACCCATCCGCGTCCGATCCAGGCTCGATACGAGTTGGAGCCGACATGCCCCAGCACGTGCCTTCCGCGCTGCGTCCGGTGCTCCGTGCGACACCCCCCGAAGCCGTACCGACCCACGCCGCGCACCCCCGTGCCCGACCGTCCCCGCACCCGCGCCGAATCGTCTTCCTGGCCCGCCGCGACCTGGCCAACCCGGCTGCGGGCGGCTCCGAACTGCTGGTCGATCGGCTGGCGCACGGACTCACCGCGCACGGCCACCAGGTGGCCCTGCTGTGCGGCGGACCGTCCGCCGACCGCGACTACCGGGTGCTCTCGGTCGGCGGCGACACCGACCACTACCTGCGCGCCCACCGGGCCCTCGACCGCCGCGTCGGCGGCTGCGACCTGCTCGTCGAGGTCTGCAACGGCATGCCCTACCTGAGCCCGCTGTGGCATCGCGGGCCGACCGTGTGCCTGGTCAACCACGTGCATACCGACCTGTGGGAAATGCGGTTCCCGGGCCCCGCCGCACGGCTGGGCCGGCGACTGGAGCACTGGGGACTGGCCGGCGCGCATCGGGGCAACCTGATCGTCGCGGTGTCCGAGTCGACCGCCGCCGCGCTGCGCGCGATCGGGGTGCCGCCGGACCGGATCCGGGTCGTGCACAACGGCGTGGAGGAACCCGGGCCCAGGGCCGCCAAGTCGCCGGAGCCGCTGTTCGTGGCGGTGGGCCGGTTGGTCGAATACAAGCGCATCGACCTGCTCCTGCGCCTGTGGGAGCGGGTCCGGCCGGTGACCGGGGGCCGGCTGGTGATCGTCGGCGACGGTCCCGAACGCGAGCGACTGCAAGCGCTGACCGGGCCCGGCGTGCTGTTCACCGGTCGGATCTCCGAGGCCGAGAAGCATCGACTGTTGTGCTCGGCCTGGCTGTTGCTGCATCCCTCGTTGGTCGAGGGCTGGGGTCTGGTGGTGACCGAGGCCGCGGCCCGGCACACGCCGGCCATCGGGTTCGACATCCCCGGACTGCGCGACTCGATCGACGACGGGGTCACCGGGGTCCTGGCCCGGGGCGAGAGTTCGTTCGCCGCCGCCTGGTGCACGTTGGCGCTCGGTCCCGAGCGCTGCGCGGCGATGGGCGCCGCCGCCGGGCTGCGCGCCGCACGGTTTCGCTGGACCGACACGGTGCGGCAGTTCCGAGCGGTGGCCGCCGAGGCCGCAGCCGCCCCGGTCACCGGACGCGACGCCGGGTGGTGACCGGATGAAGGACCCGTCGCTGCGCAGGTCGATCGCGCTCTTTCGCGCCTTCCGGCAGGAGCGGCACGACCCGGATCGGTGCTACGGGCTGCTCGCCCGCGATGCCGCCGACCAGGTCGAGCGGCATGTCCGGCTGCGTGGTCGAGTGGTGGTGGATGTGGGCGGTGGCAGTGGGCACTTCACCCGGGAGTTCCGCCGACGCGGCGCCCACGGCTACCTGTTCGAACCGGATGCGCGGGAACTGGCCGGGCACGGCGCACCGCTCCTTGGTGCGGTGCTCGCCGACGGCTACCTGTTGCCGCTGGCCGACGGCGTCGCCGACGTGTGTTTCTCCTCCAATGTGCTGGAGCACGTCGCGGATCCGCAGACCTTCCTGAGCGAACTGGTCCGGGTCACCCGCCCGGGCGGGTTGATCTACGTCGCCTTCACCAACTGGTACTCCCCGTGGGGCGGTCACGAGTGGGCGCCCTGGCACTACCTGGGTGCCGAACGCGCCCGGGCCCGGTACGCGCGACGCACCGGTCGGGCCGCCAAGCACACCCTGGGCGAGAACCTGTTCACCGTGCACGTCGGGCCCACGCTGCGCCACGTCCGGGACCGTCCGGACGTCGTGCTGGTCTCGGCCCGCTCCCGCTACTGGCCCTTCGCGCCCGGCGCGATCATCCGCGTTCCCGGGTTGCGCGAGGTCCTCACCTGGAACCTGCTCCTCATTCTTCGGCGCTGCCCGTGACCGCGGCCCCCGGGACGGCGGCGCCGCCCGACGCGTACGTCGCCCCCGCCGCCGGCACCCCGGCCGCCCGGGCACCGCGCGCGCTTCGCAGGAGGCACTCGTGACCGATACGACCCTGTCCCTCCCTCCGGCCCGGCCCGGCCGGCCGCCCACCGAGGTGTCGTCGGCCGAGCCACCGGCCGAACGGCCGCGCCGGCGGGCCTGGTTGCCGGCGTTCTGGGCGGTCGTCTTCGTCGCGTTCCTGGTCCGGGCGCCGGGCCGGACGACCTTCGAGACCAAGCTCGGCGTGGTCACCGACCCGTGGCGGTTCATCGGCGACCTGGGCAACCTGTGGCACGACCGGGCCGGCTTCGGCGGCATCGCCGACCAGTACATCGGCTACGCCTTCCCGATCCTGCCCTACTACGCACTGGCCGATCTGCTCCACCTGCCGATCTGGCTCGCCGAACGGCTGTGGCTCTCGCTGATCGTCAGCGCCGCCTTCTGGGGCGCACTGCGGCTGGCCGAACGGCTGCGGGTGGGCAGCGCGCGCAGCCGGCTGCTCGGCGCGGTGGCGTACGCGCTGTGGCCGACCTTCACCATCGTGATCGGGTCCACCTCGGCCGCGGTGTTGCCCGGGGCGCTGTTGCCGTGGGTGCTCCTGCCGTTGGCCTCGACCCGGCTGAACCCGCGTACCGCCGCCGCCCGTTCGGCGTTGCTGATCCCGTTCATGGGCGGGGTCAACGCGGCCTCGACGCTGGCCGCGCTGTTGCCGGTCGGGCTGTACCTGCTCACCCGTCCGGCCGGGCCGCGCAAGTGGGCGTTGATCGGCTGGTGGGTGCCCGGGGTGCTGTTGGCCACCGCGTGGTGGGTGGTCCCGCTGCTGCTGCTCGGCATCTACGGCGAGAACTTCCTGCCGTACATCGAGCAGGCCGAGACCACCACGAGCACGATGTCCGCGACCGAACTGCTGCGCGGCGCGGGCGACTGGGTCGCCTATCTGCACTTCGGTGAGCCGTGGTTGCCGGCCGGCTGGACCGTGGCGACCGCGGTGGTCACCATCCTGGGCTCGGCGTTCGCCGCCGCGCTGGGCCTGGCCGGGCTGGCCCGACGGGACCTGCCGGAGCGCCGCTGGCTGACGCTGACCGTGCTGGTCGTGGCGCTGATCGCGCTGGCCGGGTACGGCGGTTCGTTCGGCGCGCCGTTCCACGGCACGGCCCGGGACTGGCTGGACGGGTGGCTGCGTCCGTTCCGCAACATCTACAAGTTCGAGCCGGGACTGGCGCTGGCCCTGGTGCTCGGGCTCACCCACCTGGTGGGCACCGCGGGCGAGCGCGAGCGGGTGCTGCCCCGGCCGGCCCGCCGGTTCGCGCCCGCGCTTGCCGCGCTGCTGATCCTGCCCGGCCTGGCCTGGCCCTACCTCAACGGCACGATCCTGCAACCGGGGAGCTTCGAAAAGCTGCCCGACCACTGGCGGCAGACCGCCCAGTGGCTGGACCGACACTCCTCGGACACCCGGGCCCTGGTGGTCCCCGCGACCGCCCACGGGCTGTACACGTGGGGCTCCCCGATCGACCAACCGCTCGACCCGCTCGCCGAATCGCCGTGGGCGCAGCGGGACTTCGTCCCGTTCGGCACACCCGGGGTGCGGCGCGCGACGGACGCGGTGGAGCAGGCGCTGCTCACCGGCGGCGCGGTGCCCGGGCTGCGTGACTTCCTCTCCCGGGCCGGGCTGTACACGGTGGTGGTGCGCAACGACCTCGACCCGGACCAGATCGGCTACGTGCAGCCGGCCACCGTCATCCGCACCCTGGAGTCCTCCGGCTACCACCGGGTGACCGGATTCGGGCCGCTGATCACCGGCGGCCGGATCCCCGAGGAGACCCCGGTCCAGGTGCAGGGCCTGTTCACCCGCCGGCAGGCCGTCGAGATCTACGAGCCGAGCCCGGACACCCCGCGCCCCGGCCGGGTCGGCAGCCGCGCGGTCGCCGACACGGCGCTGCTCAGCGGCGGCCCGGAGGCGCTGCTGCAACTGTCCGTCGACCCCACGCTGCGCGATCGGCCCACGGTGCTCACCGGCGACGCCCACCCGGGTATCGACCGGCCCGGCACCCGACTCGTGGCCGACGGGCTGCGCCGCGCGGACACCCGCTTCGGGCTGATCAACTCCAACACGTCCTATCCGTACACCGCGACCGAACGAAACCCCTCGGACAGCACGCAGAACCCCGGCACACCACCGAAGCAGATCCTGCCGATCGACGGTGCCGAACATCAGAGCACCGCCGAGCTGCGCGGGGCGACGTCGGTGAGCGCGTCCAGCAGCGGCAACTGGCTCTTCCATCTGCCGCAGTTCGACCCGGTGAACGCCTTCGACGGCGACCCGGCGACCGCGTGGGCCGAGGGCAGCCCCGGCAAGCCGGCCGGTCAGTGGCTCAAGGTCGGTTTCACCGCCCCGACCGACATCCCCGCGTCGCTGCTGCTGACCCCGTTGGCCGGCGACGGCCTGCGCGCCGTGCCGACCCGGGTGCGGATCGAGACCGATCGTGGGGCCAGGGAGGGCACGCTGCGGCCCGAGGGCACCGCCCAACCGGTGCCGGCGCCGCCGGGAGCGGCCAAGTGGCTCAAGGTCACCATCCTGGACGCGCAGACGGCCCGATCGGGTCTTTCCGGCGCGGGCTTCGCCGAGGTGGCCATCCCCGGCGTGCAGGTCTCCCGGCTGCTGCGGCTGCCCGCCGACGCGGACCGGGACGACGCGCAGACCTCGGTCTACTCGCTGCACCGCGACATCGACCTCGGCGGGCTCTCGCCGGTGGCGGCGGAGGACGGGCTGCACCGCCGGTTCGCCACGCCGCAGGCCGGCGACTTCGCCTTCGACATCCGCGCCGTGGCGGTGCCGGGACCGGAACTGGACCGGCTGCTGGTGGCCGCCGCGCCCGAACAGGCGCGGCGGATCACCGTGACCGCCGAGTCGACCGGCCGCACGGGTCGTTCGCTCAGTCCGCGCAACCTCGTGGACGGCGACCTGACCACGGCCTGGATCGCCGGGGATCGGCCGGTGGTCGAGCTGAGTTGGCCCGACCGCAAGACCATCGACCGAATCGTCTTCGGCGCGGCGGGCGGGCTGTCCAGCCGACCGGAGGAGGTACGGATCACTGCACCCAACGGCTCGGTGACCACCACCGTCGACGAGAACGGACTGGCCCGCTTCGGCCCGATCGACACCGACCGGATCACCATCACGATCACCCGGACCGCACCGCTGACCGTGCACAATCCGCTCGCCGACAAGCGGCTGCAACTGCCGGTCGGGCTCAGCGAGATCCACGTCCCGGCACTGGCCGGCCTGCGCACGCCCCCGCCGGATCCCAAGCTCGGTTTCACGCTGCCGTGCGGGCAGGGGCCGGCGTTGGCGGTGGACGGCGTACTGCACACCACCAGCGTCGCCGGCTCGGTGCGCGATCTGCTCGAACGGCGGCCCGTGTCGGTGCGGTTGTGCGCCGCCGAGGCCGCCGGCGGCGCGCTGCCGCTGGGCCCGGGGCTGCACACGGTCGAGGCGGGCAATCAGGGCCCGCTCCAGATCACCGACGTGACCGCGACCCGAGGCCGACTCCCGGTCCCGGACCGCCGGTCGGCGCGCTCGGCCGACGCCGCCGACTGGAGCGGCGACCACCGCTCGGTGCGGATGGGCGCGGGCGAGGCCACCTACCTGCAGATGTACGAGAACCACAACTCGGGGTGGAAGGCCACCCTGAACGGCAAGGAACTGCGTCCGGTACGCATCGACGGCTGGCAACAGGGCTGGCTGGTGCCCGCCGGGGCGGCCGGCACCGTCGAGCTCGACTACGAACCGGGCGACATCTACCGGGGCGGGCTGATCGGCGCCGCGGTGGCCCTGGCCGCCCTGCTCGCCCTGGCCTTCGTGCGGCGGCGGAAGCAGGATCCGACGGGCCTCGACGAGCCGCTCGCCGATCCGCCGGCGCCGGGCCGGATCCTGGGCGTGCTCGCGCTCACCGTCGTGATCGCCGTCGTGGCGGGACCGGTCGCGCTGCTGGTGCCCGCGCTCGCGGTGGTCGCCCACCTGCGCCACCGGCTGCTGGTACCGATCGCACTCGCGGCCATGGCCGGCGCCGGGATCGCGGCGGCGGTCGGCGCGGATGAGCCGGTCGTCGGCGGCCGGGGCGCTTTCGGGCCCGCCGCCCAGGTGCTTGCGTTGATCGCGTTGTGCGCTGCGCTGGTGACGACGGGCGGGGGCGAGCCGGGGGGCCTGCGGACCGCGGCGGGCGGGGGCCGGCACGGACGTACGCGGGACGCGGGGACGGGGGCTGCGCCGGCGGGGGCGGCGGGGACGACCGGGGCGGCTGCGCCGCCTGGGCCTCCTGCGCCGCCGTCGCCCGACGGGCCAAAGGCGGCCGGGGCCGGGTCGATGGCCGAGTCGGCGCCGCCCGACGGAGTCCCGGTCGGCGATGGCACGGGGTCCGGCCGGGATCGGTCGGACCGGGAGGCCGACACGGCGCAGTTGCCGAGCCACCCGGACCGGGAGGCCGACACGGCGCAGCTACCCACGCTGTCACCCGGCGGCGGGGAAGCCGGCGCCGCGCAGGCGCCGACGCCGCCATCGGGCGGAAACGCGACGGGCGCGGCGCAGTCGCCGGCACCGCCACCCGACAGGAACGCGACCGACACAGCGCAGTCGCCCGTACCGCCGACTCACCACCTCGCGACCGACACCACAGCGCCACCCGACGGGAACGCGACCGGCGCGACGCAGTCGCCCGCACCTCCGACCGCCCACCACGCGACCGACACCGCACCGCCACCCGACGGGAACGCAACCGGCGCGACGCAGTCGCCGGCGCCGCCGACCGCCCACCACGCGACCGACACAGCGCAGGCGCCCGCACCGCCAACCGACCACCACGCAACCGGCGCGACGCAGTCGCCGGCACCGCCAACCGGCGGGAAGGGGGCCGGGCAGCCGTGACCGCAGCGCGCCCGAGTCGGCCCGGGCTTCCGGTCGGGCCGGCTCTCGCCCGGATCCCGTTCCCGCTCGTCGACGAGATGTCCCGGCACGGTCAGCGGCCCGGCGAGCCGATCGCGGTGCACATGGAGATCCGGCTGCCCGGGCAGCCGGATCCGGCCCGATTGCGTGCCGCGTTCCGTACCGCGCTGCGCCGACACGCGCGCGTTCTGGTCCGCGAGGCCCCGCGCTCGTGGTACGGGCGGCGCTACGAATGGGAACTCACCGCCGCCCCCGACGTCGAACCGGTCGGCTTCCCACCGCCCGGACCGGACGCGTTGGCCCGGGCCCGGGCGAGGGCCCTGGCCGAGACACCGCCGCTGTCCCTGTCCCCGCCGGTGCGCCTGGACGTGATCCGCTCCTCCGCGACGTCCGGCGGTTGTGTACTGCTGTGCACGATCCATCACACCGCCCTCGACGGCCCCTCGTTCCTGCGCGTCCTGGCCACCGCCGCCGAGTCGTACAGCGGAACCGACTCCACGCCCGTCCCCGAGCGCACCGGCCCACCCGACGCCGCCGCCGGTCCGCAATCGCCGGCCCTGGATCCCGGCCGACCGCCGGCCCGCTCCGCCCGGGTCGCACCGGCCCCCGCCGCACTCGCGCGGCGACGTCGGGGCAACGGCGTCGTCCTCGGCGAACTCCCGGTCCACCCGCGTCCACCCGGCGCCGACCACACCGTCAACGACCGCCTGCTGGTGGCCACCTGCCTGACCATCGCCCGCTGGAACCGGCTGCACGCCGCGCCGACCCGGCCGATCCGGATCACCATGCCCGTCGACGACCGCCCGCGCGGCGCCGAGATGCCGATCGGCAACGGCACCCGACTGGTCGAAGTGGCCTTCGGCTCCCGCGAGTACGCGAACGAACCGAGCCCAGAGGCGATCGTCGCCCTGCTCCGCCGCACGGCCCGCCGGACCAGGCAACTCCGGGCCGCGCCACGCCCCCCGCTCGGCCACGGCGCGGCCCTGCTCACCGCACCGGTCCTCCCGGTCGACCTGCGCGCCTCGATCACTCGGGGCCTGGGCCGCGCGTTCGGGCCGTGGACCTCCACCACGCTGCTCAGCAACCTGGGCCGGATCCCCTACCCGCTGGACTTCGGCGACGCGGGCCGGGCGGACGCGGTCTGGGTCTCCGCACCCACCCGGATGCCCCGGGGCCTGACCATCACCACGACCGGCATCGCCGGCCGGCTGCATGTGGGACTGCGCTGGTCCCGCGCACTGCTCGACGACGCGGCGGGTCGGCGGCTCTACGGCTTCTTCGCGGACTACCTCGACACCGTCTCGGCCGCCGCACTCGCCGCCGGACCGGTCGTGGCTCCCGCGGTGGGCCCGCTCGCAACCCCGGTCGTGAACCCGGCGGTTGCCCGCGAAGGGGGTCCGGAATGACCGACACCCGACCGACCGGGCTGCGCGAGTTCTACGAGGATCCGACGGTGCCGGTCGCCTCCGGCGTCGAGCGCAGCCGGCGCCAGGCCGCGATGCTGGCTCGCGCCCTCGGCCCGGACCCGGCCCTGGTGGTCGACGTCGGCTGCGGCGACGGCTCGGCGGCCTCGATCACGGGCCCGCTGTTGCCCGGCCACACCCTGATCGGGATCGACTGGTCCCAGGACGCGCTGCGCCGGGCGAGCAGCCGGATGCGGCACCTGGTTCGCGGCGAACTCACGGACGGAGGGCTGCCGTTGGCCGATGCGAGCGTGGACGCGGTGCTGTTCGGCGAGGTGCTCGAACACCTCGTGGACCCGGACTCGGCCCTGGACGAACTGCGCCGGATACTCAAGCCCCGTGGCCACCTGATGCTCTCCACGCCGAACCTGGCCGCCTGGTACAACCGCGCGTTGCTGCTCGCGGGCGTGCAACCGATCTTCTCCGAGGTCAGCCTGCGCGCCATCCACGGCCGACCGGGCGCCCGGGTGGTCGGCCACCTGCGGCTGTACACCGCCCGCGCCCTGCGCGACTTCCTCACCGCATCGGGCTTCGAGGTGGTCCGGACGACCGGGGCGCCGTTCCACGGCGTGCCGAGGGTACTCGGGCCGCTGGACCGGGCCGCGTGCCTGGCCCCTTCGCTGGCCTCGATCCTGCTCGTGCACGCGCGGCGGGCCTAGCCGTGTGGTGGGGAGTCGCCGCGGCGCTGCTCGCCAATGTGCTCTACAGCACCGGATTCGTGCTGGAGAAACGGGCGTTGGCCGACCTTCCGGCGCTGTCGACGGGCCGGCCGCTCCGGCTGGTGCGCCTGCTCGTGGGCAGCCCGCGATGGCTCGCCGGCTCGTTCGCCCTGGCCGCCGGCTTCGTCGCCCAACTCGCCGTCTACCGCACGCTGCCCATCGCTGCGGCCCAGGGCCTGTTCGTCGGCGGGCTGGTACTGCTGCTCCTGCTGTCCTCGGCGCTCCTGGGCGAACGGGCCTCCGGTCGGGAACGCGCCGGGGTCCTGGCCGTGCTCGCCGCACTGGCGATGATCGTCGCCTCGTTGCGCGACGCGGACCCGGTCGGCGAACGGGCCCCGCTCGGTCGGTTCCTGGTGGTCTGCCTGCCCGCGCTCGCAGCCGGCCTGTGGCTCTACCTCGGCGCGGAGCGGCGCGCTCGCGACCCCGGCCGCCCGCCCACCACCGGCGTGGCCTACGGCGTCGCGATGGGCCTGCTGTACGGGGTGAGTTCGCTGGCGATCAAGGGCATCTCGGGCCGGCTCGGCGGGGCCGGCCCCGGCGCGACCGCCGTCGACCTGCTCCGTTCCCCCTACCCGTACCTGCTCGTCGGGATCGGCGCGGCCGGCCTGGTGTTGTCGCAGACCGCGTTGCAGCGCTGCCGCGCGTCGCTGATCGTGCCGGTATGCACCACGGTTTCGGCCCTGTTCACCGCCGTACCGGGCAGCTTCGCCTTCGGCGAGGCACTGCCGCACGACCGACTGCGCCTGACCCTGCGCCTGCTCGGCGGAGCGCTGGCCGTGCTCGTCCTGCTCCTGCTGCCCCGAAACGACGAGGACCTCGGGTCACCGGCACCACGGGGGAAGTCGCTTCCCTGCCCAAGGAGTCACCACATGGAACCCGATGATCCGCTGCTCCGGATCCTGGCCTGCCCACTGGACAAGGGACCACTCACCCTGCTTCTCCCGGAGGACGCCTTGTACAACCCGAGACTGCACCGCCGATACCCGATCCTCGACGGCATCCCACAACTCCTCCCCTCCTCCGGCGTCCGGGTCTCGGACGACGAACACGCCCGACTCGCCCACCGGATCGCCCCGTGACGCTGGCCGCCCGGCTCGCGCCCCGGGTTTCCCCGAGACTGGTCACCGCCGCCGTCGACGTGCTGTACCCGCGTTTCGAACCGGAGTTGCGGCGGATCGCCGACTTCGTCCCGCGCGGCGGCACCGCCGTCGACGTGGGCGGCTGGTACGGGCCGTGGTCCCGGCGACTGGCCGGACGCGCGGACTCGGTGGTGACGGTGGAGCCGGTACCGCACCTGGCCGCGTTGCTCGACGCCCGCACACCGGCCAACGTACGGGTGGTGGCCGCCGCGGCGGGCGATCGCGGCACCGGCACCACCGCGCTGTGGTTGCCGCCGGGCGATCGGGGCGATCGGGGCGTGTCCTCGCTCGTGCGCAGGCAGATCCACGATCGGGCGCTGGACGTACCCTGCGTGCGTCTGGACGATCTCGGGTTGACCGATGTCACCTTCGTCAAGATCGACGTGGACGGCAGCGAACCGGCGGTGCTCCAGGGCGCCGAGGACACCCTGCGCCGGGATCGTCCGGCGCTGTTCATCGAGTTGGAGGCCCGCATCCAGTCGCCCGCGCCGGTGCTCGACTTCCTCGGCCGACTGGACTACCGGGGCTGGGTGTTGCCCGGTCGACACTGGCTGCCGCTGACCGACTTCGACCTGGCCGGCCACCAGGCACGCACCTCCCACGTGGCCGAACGCGGCCTACTGCGCCGCACCTTGGCACCCTTCAGCCGCCGCTACGTCAACTCCGTCCTGTTCCTGCCCACGAAACGACAGCCGGGGCGCGGGGTTCCGGTCTCGCCGGGGATCTAGGCCCTGTCCGGCGGAAACCGCAACGACGTCACTCGGGTCATGCCTTTGCTCGCGGCGATCGGGGTTACCACGACCACGACAAATACCGCCGCCTCGTGTGGGCACGAGGAACCGAACCCATGATCGCCCGACGGGGACAACCCCACGGATCCGGCCTCGGACGCGTGCACTGGTCGTGGAACGCACCATCTCCTGGCCGCACGACTTCCGCCGCCTTCGCATCCGCTGGGAACGACGCGACGACATCCACTCCTCCCGGTACCTCCTGATCGCCCGATCGCATCCGACTGCCGGGCGGTGATCACCGCCCGGTTCCGGAACGGCCACGCCACCCCTCACGTCTCCTCACGACGACCGTAGCACCACTTTTCTCCGAATGGAGAAAAGTTGTCGAGGAACTAGGGTGGTCCCCATGTCCACTCCCGTCCGAGCACCCCGGTCGGCCGGCGGCGCGGCGCGGCGCGAGGCCCTTCTCGACGCCACCGTGCGGCTGCTCGCCCGAGACGGCGCCCGGGCGGTGACGCACCGCGCCGTGGCGGTCGAGGCGGGCACCACCCACGGGTCCGCCCGCTACTACTTCGGCACCCGCGAGCAACTGCTCGACGAGGCCCTGCGCCGCCTCGCGGCCGGGCAGATCGACGAGATCCGGGCCGTGTTGCGGCGGTCGGCCACCGCCGACCCGCAGGAGTTCGCCGCCCGGCTCGCCCACTACGTGGCGGACACCGTCGCCGGCGATCGGGACGCGAGCATCGCCCGGTTCGAGCTGTTCCTGGAGGTCGCCCGCCGACCCGAGCTGCGCCCCGCCCTGGAGGAGTGGGGGGCGGTACAACGCGAGGCCCTGGCCGCCCGGTTGGCGGCGGTGGGCGCGGCCGAGCCCGAGGCCGCCGCCGCCGACCTGCTCACTCTGCTCAACGGCCTCGTCCTCGAACAACTCGCCACACCCGACGACGACTTCGAGCACACCCGCCTGCGCCCCGCGATCCTGCGCCACTGCGCCGGTCACGGCTAGGCGCCGTCCCCGCGCCCGCCGTCAGCGTCCCGCCCGATCCGTCGTTCCCGGTCGGTCCCGCAACATGTGGGCCAGGAGCCGGCCCCGGGACCGCAGCCCCGTCTTGTCGAAGATGTGCTGAAGGTGACTCTTGACCGTCGGCACACCGATCGACAACACCCGGCCGATCTCCGCGTTCGTGGCACCGTCGAGCAGCAGGGCGACGACCTCGGCCTCGCGCGCGGTCAGCTCCCAGGCCGCCTCGGGGGCCGGATCGACCGCCGGCTGCTGCCACGCGCCGAACGCGTACTCGAGATAGGGGTGCGCCTTGCGCAGAAACCGCAGCTCGCGCGCGGTGAAATCGCCCTCGCGCGCATCCCGCAACAGCGACACACCCCCCACGAGCCGGCCGTCGTGCCGCAGGTACAACTCGGCCTCGTAGCGGATCCCCAGCGGACGCATGAAGTGCCGGTAGTAATCCGACGCGTCGAACCGTTCCCCCAGGTCGAACAGCGTCGCCAGCGGGGTGTCCGACGCGTCGAACCGCCTCGGGTGGAACGGATCGAGCAGATGGAAATGGCTCAGGTAGCCGACGTTGCGCGCCGGCGGGATGCCCCGGAAGACATGGCCGACCGCGTTCAGACCCGGATCGACGGAGTAGAAGACCATCCCGGTCGCCGAGACGGACTCGGCCAGGAAGTCCATCGTCCGCGCCTTGAACTCGGCGACGCCGTGCGGGCCGACGGTGGATCGTGGGGTGCTGGGGTACATGGGGGCCGCCGCTTCGTCCGAGGGAAGGGGTCGAGGCTG
>NZ_JBHZAV010000131.1:0-26230 GCF_042754445.1 Embleya sp. NPDC059213 | reverse complement strand
GCCGTGGCCCGGTGCGGCGGACGGGGCTCAGCCCTGGAAGCGGGCCGCGAGTACGGCGGCCAGGCGGCGGGAGGCGAAGCCGGTGCCGTGCACGAAGCGGACCACCGGGCCGAAGGTCGCCGCGGCCGGCGGGCCGGTGACGTACAGGCCCGGCACGGTCGTCTCGAACGCCGCGTCCAGCGCGGGCAATCCGCCGATCGTGGTGATCCGGCGCCGCACGTGCGGCGCGAGGAAGCCCAGCGCGGCCAGGTCGACCCGGTATCCGGTCGCGGCGAGCACGTGGTCGGTGTGCACCGCGCGCTGGTATCCGGTGCGGTCCCGGAGCAACATCCGGACCCGCCCGTCCGGCTCCCGGCGGGCCCCGGTGACCGTCTGCGCGTCCCGCACCGACACCCGCCCGTCCAGCCGATCCCGCAACCACCACGCGGCCGACGGGCCCAGGATGCGCCGGGCCAGGTCGACCCGCACACCCGCGGGCAGCAGCCGGAACGCGGCCGGCCCGCGTGCGGCGGCGGCCACCGACCACCCGGCGCCCAGCGGCGAGTCCGGGGTGAGCCGCCGGGCCCGACCCGGCACCGGCGGCGCGGCGAAGCGCACCCGCTCGGCCCGGCCGAACACGCGCACCCGCGCGGCGCCGCCCTCGTGCAGCAACGCCGCGCTCTCCAACGCGGATTGACCCGAGCCGATCACCACGATGTCCCGGTCCGCGCCGAGTTCGGCCAGATCCGCGTGCTCGGCGGAGTGCGAGACCAGGTCGGCGCCCAGGCGGTCCAGGACCGGCGGTACATGGCGGTGCGCGGCCAACCCGGTGGCCAGCACGACCGCGTCGACCTCGACCTCGCCGCCGTCCGCGCGGCCCAGCACGAAACCGTGGCCGGCCGGTTCGAGGCCGGTGATCCGCACCCGTTCCACGCCGGGTACCAGCCGATCGGTGTACCAGCGGCCGTAGCCGGCGAACGTCTCCCGGGGCACCGGCTGATCGCCCGTCAACGGCCGCTCGCCCCGGGCGCGTTGGTAGTCGGCCAGGTCGAAGCCCGGCCTCGGGGCGGCGATCGAGGACGCGTCCGGCCGGGATTTGAGCAGCATGCCGACCGGCATATGGCGTCGCCAGCTCTCCATCGGCTCGCCGAACACACGGGTGGTCACCCCGAGTTGGCGCAGGTGGGCGGCGAGCGAGAGGCCGTAGGGGCCCGCTCCGACGATGGCGACGGTCATGGTGCGTCCTTCGGGTGTGCGAGATGGAGATGTTGATACCGATTGCGGGGTTATTCGATGAAAAGTCGGTTCGCGCTGCTAGAAAGGTCCGGACGGGGAGGCGACGCCATGGTCGGGCGAGGGGTCGAGCTGGATCGTTCGGTACCGGCACTGCTGTTCAAGATCGGCCGATATCCGCTGCATCAGGGCTCGGTCGGCGCGGTGCGCTCGCTCGGCCGAGCGGGTGTCGCGGTGCACGCGGTGGTCGAGGACGCGTACACCCCGACCGCGCTCTCCCGGCATCTGAGTCGGCGACACGTGTGGCCCACCACCGGCCTGGAGGACCCGGCGGCGCTGCTGGAGCGGCTGTTGCGGATCGGTCGCGGGCTGCCCGCCCGTGCGGTGCTGGTGCCCACCGACGACGAGGCCGCGCTGCTCGCCGCCGGGGCGCAGGATCGGCTGGCCGAGTGTTTCCTGTTGCCCGAGGTGGAACCCGACCTGCCTGCCGGGCTGGCCGGCAAACGTGGGCTCTACCGGCGGTGTCTGGCCCACGGGGTGCCCGCACCGGACACCCGGTTCCCCGTCGATCGGGAGCAACTGGTGACTGACGCCGCCGAGTTGGGTTACCCGGTCGTGGTCAAGAACCTGGCGCCGTGGGCCCGATTGCGCGCCCCGGTGGTGGCCGGCACCACGCTGGTCTCCGACGAACGCACCCTGCTCGCCCTGGTCGACGCCCCGCGGTCGGTGTTGTTGCAGACCTACCTGCCGCGCGAGGCCGCGCAGGACTGGATCGTGCACCTGTACGCCGCGCCGGACGGCCGCTGCGCGCCGGTGTTCACCGGCCTCAAGCTCCGGTCCTGGCCCGCGCACGCCGGAGTGACCACATACGCCCGGGCGTTGGCGAATCCGGGGCTGGCCCGCCGGTCGGCCCGGTTGTGTCGGGCGATCGGCTATCGCGGGCCGGCCGATCTGGACTGGCGGCTGGATCTGCGCGACGGGCGGTACAAGCTGGTCGACTTCAACCCGCGGGTGGGCGCCCAGTTCCGCATGTTCGAGACCGATCGCGGGTTGGATGTGGTGCGCGCGCTGCACCTGGACCTGACCGGTCGGGCGATCCCGGCGGGCGGGCAGCGTGAGGGACGGCGCTACGTCGCCGAGCATCTGGACGTCGCGGCGTGGCTCGCCTACCGGGGTCGGGCCGGAGCGGCCCGGCCGCCCGGCTGTCCGCCGGTTCGCGGCGGGGTGGAGCCGGCCTGGCTGGCCTGGGACGATCCACTGCCCGCCGCGGCGGTCGCGGTACGGGCGCTCGGCGCGGCGTTGCGTCGGTACGGGCGCTGAGGGCGTGCGGTGACCGCGAGCGGGCGGGTGCCCCGGGCGCCGGCGCTGCTGCTGGCGGCCGTGCTGCTGGCGGCCTGTGGGGCGGGGCCGCCGGCTCGGCCGCGCTTGTTGTTCGCCGAGGACTTCACCGGTTCGACGTTGGCCGCCGAGCGCTGGGTGACCTGTTACGACTGGAACGTGGACGGTTGCACCAACGCGGGCAACCGGGAGCAGCAGTGGTATCGGCCCGAGCAGGTCCGGGTGGGCGGGGGTGAGGCGATTCTGAGCGCGGTGCGCCGGCCCACGCCCGGCTCGGATCGACTGGTCCACCCGTGGGCGTCGGGCATGTTGTCGACCGGGCGGCCGAGTTGGTCCGGTCGGCCGCGCTTCACCTTCACCTACGGCCGGGTCGAGGCCGAGTTGCTGATGCCGCGCGAGCCCGACTCGTTCCCGGCGTTCTGGCTGATGCCCGCCTCCCGGTACACCCCGCCGGAGTTGGACGTGGTCGAGTTGATCGGCGGGGACGGTCGGGCCCGGTCCACGGTGCACTGGCGCGATTCGCACGGTCGGGCGCGGGCGTGGGTGCACGAGTCGCCCGCGCGCGACTGGTCGGAGCGCTTCCACCACTTCGCGCTCGACTGGGCGCCGGCTCGGCTGACCTGGTCGATCGACGGCGAACAGGTGTTCACGGTGACCGATCCCGCGCGCATCCCGCACCAGCCGATGGAGGTGTTGTTCACCCTCGCGATGGGCTATCCGGACCCGGTGCCGGAGCAGGTGCGCAGCGCCGAGTTGCGGATCCGATCGGTGCGGGTGTGGTCGCCCTGAGCGCGCCCGCGCCGGCCGCGGGTCGGTCACCGGATCCGGCCGGCCACCGGATCACGCCGGCCCGCCCACGGATCGGGGTGTCCGCGCCGGCGCGCCCGGGTGCGCCGCCAGATCCGCCAACCCAGCGTGGGCAGCCCGTCCCGAAACGGCGCGACCCGAGCGCCGGCGCCGGCCAGCCAGGCGTCCAGGCGGGTCGCGCCGGTGTCCGCGCGCACCAGCAGGCGGGAGATCCGCCACGGATCGTCCTCGCGCGAGCTGTGCGCGTCGCGCACGGCCATCGCGGTGCGAAAGCCGGCATGCCGCACCGCCTCCCGCACGGCCGCGTTGTTGTATCCGAACGGATACGCGAACGAGGTGACCGGACGCTCCAGTTCGGTCTCCAGCCGCTCGCGCGAATCGGTGATCTCGCGGTGCATCAGCTCGATCGGCAGGGTGTCCAGCTCGCGGTGCGTGCAGCCGTGTGCGCCGATGGTCAGGCCCGGCGCGTCGGCGATCCGGCGCAGGCCGTCCCAGGTGAGCATCGCGGCGGGCGGCAGCGGGGGCCGCCGGGTGGGCCACAGCGCGTCGGTGGTGACGTAGAGCGTCGCGGGCAGGTCGCGCTCGACCAGTTGCGGCAGCGCGTACCGGGCGAAGTCGGCGTAGCCGTCGTCGAAGGTGATCAGCACGCTGTGTCGGGGCAGATCGCGTCCGCCGTGCAGGGCCTCGGTGAAGCGGTCCAGGTCGACCGGGACCCGGCCGCTGGCCAATACCCGGTCGAGGTGGCGGCCGAACTCGGCCGGGCCGACCGTGAACGGCGCGATCCACGGCGGCGGGTCGTCGCGCACCGAGTGGTACAGCAGTACCGGAACCGCGGTCTCGGATCTCATCCGATGTCCCTTCGCGAGGCGAGAGTGTGCGCGACGATGCGGATCAGCGCCGCGAGGGTGGTCAGCCCCGCGAGCGTGCCGAGCACGCGGGGGCCGGAGAAGGCGCCGGCGAGCAGGTACGCCTCGGCGGTCAGCGCGCACAACGCGGCGCTGCCGACGACCGAGATCACCGCCGTCGCCGGTGCCGTGCCGCCATCCCCGGCGATCGCGCAGCCGGGGCCGAGCGCCAGGAACACGACCACCACGAGCACCCGCAGCGGCTGCCCGGCGGGCAGGGCGAGTGAGCCGAACGCCAGCCAGCCGGCCGCGGCCGGCCACGCCGCGCGAATCGGGCCGGTCATCGCCGGGGGTCGCTTCGGGCCGGGGCGTCCCGGGTCGGGGCAACCTGCGCCGGCGCGGTCCCGATCGGCCGGGTGCTCGGGTCGATCCGGTAGATCACCGCGTCCCGATCGCGCCGGAGCAGGGTGAAGCGCGGCGCCGCGGCGAGCGCGCGGTCCATGCGTTCGAGCGCGCCGGCCGGCAGCAGGCCGGTCTGCTCGCACTCGGCCCGCTGGCCGGCGGTCAGGAAGAGGTACGCGGTGCTGCCGGGGTATTCGTCGGCCAGCGCGGTCAGGCCGGCGATCGGATCGTGCACGACGCCCGCGCGCAGGGTCGGCGTCTCCATCGCGAACCAGCGGTGTTGTTGTCGCTCGTAATCGGCGTAGGCTCCGGGGAAGTTGTTGGTGGCCGCGACGATCAGATCGCCGGGGGCGGAGACCGTGCCCAACCACTGCCGGGCGGCGATCTCGCCGTCGCCGAAGTGGTTCTGCCGCTCCTTGCCGTAGTAGCCGAACACGAACCCGGTGAGCAGCAGCGCGAACACCACCGGCAGCAGCAGCGCACGCGGGCGCGGCCGGCCCCGGTCGCCGAACAGCGGCGCGAGCCACGAGGCGATCAGGAAGGCGACCGCGGGGAGCGCGAACAGGTAGACGCGGAAGATGATTTCGCCGCCGTACGCACCGGCCGCGAGCAACGGCAGCGGGGCGATCGCCAACCGCGTGGCGGGCGAGCGGCGCAACCGGGGGCGGCGGATCAGCGCGGCGGCGGCGAGCACCACCACGCCGACGGTCAGCGCCCGATCGACCCGGGCCACCAGCACCTGGCCGGGTTCGGCGCTGCCCAGGTCGACCATCCCGGCGTGCGCGTTGGCCTCGAAGTCGCCGAACTGGTCCCAGGAGGAGCCGAACTGCTCGAACACGAAGGGCCGGGCCACGGTCAGGTCCCATGCCGAGACGGCGATCGTGGTCAGCACGAGCAGGGGCAGCGCGACCCGGCGATGGGCTCGCGAGCAGGCCAGTGCGCCGGTCGCGACCACGAGCATCGGCGGGGTGAGCTGATGCGCCGTCACCACCGCGAGCACGAGCGGCGTGCACAGCGCGACGGTGCCGAGCGGGCGTCGGTCACGGTCCAGGATCAGCGCCAGGATGCTCACGTAGAGCACGAACGCGAAGGTCTGTGGTGCGAAGTAGTCCTGGCCGACCCACGCGGTGCCGAAGTAGATCCACACCGCCGCCCAGACGATCCGCCGGTTGCGGGTGAAGGTGCGATAGAGCAGGACCAGCGGGCCGATCAGCAGCAGGTCGAAGGCGAGCGGCGACCAGGTCGCGATGGTCAGCGCGTCCTGCGCGCCGATGCCGCGGACCGCGGTGGCGACCGCGGCGAAGAACCCCGGCCATTGGTGGTACGGCGCCAACTCGCCCGCGTGCGGGAGGGTTTCGCCGGTGCGCAGGAACTGGTCGACCACCTCGACGTGCTTCCAGGCCCATGCGTACCGCAGATGGTCGTACAGCACGGCGGGCGTCGCGTGCAGCATGGTCACCAACGCGCCGGTGTACAACGCGTATCGCGGTGCCCGGGCGGCGCGGTCGAGCAGGGTCGCGGCGAATCCCGCGGTCAGCAGGCCCAGTGCGCACCAGTAGAGGATCGGCAGCACGTCCAGCAGGCCCAGGCCGCCCATCCGGTCCACCGCGACCGGCATCCGCATCGCAAGCACCCACAGCAGTACGGCCACCGGCAGCGCGAGGAGCCCGAACGCGCGGAAGGCGAGCGCCGCCGCGGTCGGCAGCGGGTCGCGGCCCAGGCCGCGCAGCCGACCGGTCGCGTAGCCGAGCCCGGTGGTGAGCACGCCCAGGAGCAGCGCGGGGATGGTGGCCTTGGGCGGTGCGGCGTCCGGCGCGAACGGCCGGACCAGGGCCCGCGGGATGGTCGAGGCCAGGTAGGAACGCTCGGCCGCGAGCGCGGTGCCGGTGCCCGCGTGCCGGCCGACCGCGGCCTTGGACAGGCCCTCGGCCCAGCAGCGGGCCCGGAAGTAGCGCCAGGTGGCGCGCGCGGCGGGCACCCGGTGGCGGACCACGGCGGCGGGTTCGTAGCCGATCGTGCCGCCGCGGTGCCGGGCCGCCGCGCGGATGCACAGCTCGGTCTCCTCGCAGCCCAGCGGGCGGGTGCCCACCCGGCCGAGGTCGGTGCGGAAGCCGCCGATGTCGACCAGCACGCTGCGCCGGAAGGACATGTTGGCACCGATCAGGTTGCGGACCGGCGCGGCGTGTTCGGGCATGCCCCGGTAGGTGCAGCCGATCACCCAGTCGAACTCGGCCGGGAACCAGGCCGGGCGCCCGGTGTCCCAGTTCGGCCGGATCCGGCCGCCGATCCCGAGCACGTCGGGGTCGGCGTAGCCGTCGAGCAGGCGCATGGTCCAGTCGGGTTCGGCCACCGCGTCGTCGTCGAGGAAGGCCACCACCTCGCCGTGCGCGCCCTCGACGCCGGTGTTGCGCGCCCCGGAGAGGCCGCGTCGGCCGCGATTGCGCAACACGGTGACGTCGGTGAACTCGCGGGCCGCGCGGGTGGCGAGTTCGTGGCAGTGGTCGGCGACCAGGATCGTCTCGGCCGGCGGCTCGTCCTGGGCCCGGATCGAGGCGAGGGCCGCGCTCAGGTCGTCCCAGCGGTCCATCGTGTAGGCGCAGACGATCACTGTCAGGGTGGGTCGGGGCGGCGTCTGCCCGGCCGGTGGCACGGCCTGCCGCAGGGCGGCCGCCCGGGCCCGCCGGACGGCCGCCTCCTCGGCCCGGATGGCGACCCAGGCCAGGCGTCGGGTGCGCGGTGGAGTCTCCGTCATGCGGGCCTCCCGGCGGTGTCGGGCAGCCAGACCCGGCGGGCGCTCAGCAGCGCGAGCGCGGTCGCGGTCTGCGCGCCGAGCCACGCGACGCCGGCGCCGAGCACGCCGAGCACGGGCAACAGCAGGACGGTCAGGGTCAGTACGGCGGTCGCGAGGCCGGCCTGGACGGCGACCACCACGCGCATGCGGCCGAGCACGCGACAGGCGCTGATCGCGGTCGCGACCACCAGGTGCGGCAGCGCGGACAGGGCCAACAGTTGCAGCAGCGTCGAGCCGTTGCGGGCGTAGCCGGGGCCGAACACGCGCAGCACCAGGGGTGCGCCGGCGACGAGGGCGGCGATCGCCGGGACGAGCAGTGCGCCGGTGTGGCGGAGCACCCGACGGCAGCCCGCGGCGAGGCCGGCGCGCTCGCCGGCCGCCTCGACCAGCAGCGACGCACCCATGTTGAGGCTGATCAGGTGGAGCGTGTTGGCCACCACCCAGGCGAGCGAGAAGTAGGCGCTCTCCCGGGCACCGGCGTGTTCCAGCACGATGATCGACGGCAGCGTGGTCGCGGCCAGCCAGCACAGCGTGCCCAGATACTCGGCGCCGGCGTAGCGCAGGACGGCGCCGCCGAGCACGAAGCCGGACCGGCGCCGGCCGGGCGCGGACGGTTCGGGGCTCGCGCCGGGACCCGCGCCCGGACCGGCGTCGGGACGGGATCCGGGACGGAATCCCGGGCCGGATCCGGGGCGGACCTCGGAACCGCCCTCGGACCCGGCGGGGTTGCCGCGCCGGTCGGTCGGGAGCAGTCGGGCGAACAACCAGGCGTCCACCACGACCAGGGTCGAGACCAGGGCCAGCGTCCAGGACATCAGGATCCCGATCGTGGGCATCGACCCGGCGAGCGCGGCGACGAAGACGATCTTGGCGACCGCGAAGCCGCTGTTCTTGCCCACCACCGGCCCGGGTCGGCGCAGTCCGGTAAGCGCGCCGTCCTGGAGCGCGAACAGGGCGTACGCCACGGTGGTGGCCACGAAGCAGGCACCGGCCGCCGGTTCGCGCAGGAAGCCCAGGCCCGGCGCACACACCGGGATCAGCGCCAGGAAGCCCAGCACGCCCACCAGCGTGGCGCCGCCCGCGGCGGTGTAGGCGGCCCGGATCAGCGCCCGCCGGTCCGACCCGGCCTGCGGCAGGAAGCGCACGAGCACGTTGCCCAGGCCGAGTTGGCCCAGCCCGGAGAGCAACATCAGTGCCGACACGGCGGCGTAGCTGCGGCCCACTGTCGCGTCGCCGTACCAGCGGGTGGCGAGTGCCCAGTAGCCCGCGCCGAATGCCGAGGTGACCAGCGAGCCCACTGTCAGCACATGGCCGTTGCGCAGCAGCGGGTCCACCCCGGGCCGACTCGGCCGGCGAAGCTGGGCCTGGGTCACCGGGCCTGCCCCGGTTGCTCCCAGGGCGTGCGCACGCCGTGCATGCGCAGCCGTGCGTGCAGGTAGGCGAGCGGGCCGGCGACCAGCGCACGCCGTTCGAGCCCGGCCAGGCGGGCGGGCCAGGGCACTTCGGGCCGGCCGGGCGCGCGGGTGCGGGCCAGGGCGTGGCGGATGCCGCCGGGTACGCGGCGGCAGAACGCGCCGATCGTGCGCGGCTCGCGCAGCACGGCGGCGGTCAGGTAGGCGCCCAGGCCGGTGCCGTAGCCGCGGACCTGGTGCGCCACCGCGGCGCGATCGGCGCGATGCCGGTGCCAGATCAGCGCACCGGGTTCGTAGCCGATCCGGTGGCCGCGCACGATGGTGCGAAAGAACGCGAGCAGGTCGTCGCCGCCGCGCGCGGGCGTACCGACGCCGGTCGCCGGGTCGAAGCCGCCCATCGCGCGCAACACGTCGGCTCGAAAGGCCATGTTCGCGCCCGAACCGAAGCGGCCGGCGGTGAACGGGAACAGCGGGTCCGCCGGCGGCGCCTGCGCGTCGTAGAGCACGGGTTCGAAGCCCTTGGCGAAGCCCGCGTGGTGATGCAGCATCAACTGGGCCGGGGTGCGCAGTTCGGCGGGCAGGATCAGCCCGGTGACGCACGCGGGTCGGCCCGCCCGGGCGAAGCCGGCGACCAGGCCGGCCACCCAGCCGGGGTCGGCGAGCACGTCGTCGTCGGTGAAGGCGAGCAGTTCGCCGGTGGCGGCGGCAATGCCCCGGTTGTGCGCGAGGGCCAGGCCGGCGCGGGGTTCGCGGACGTAGCGCACCAGGCCCGCGCAACCGCCGCGGACCACGCTCGCGGTGCGGTTGGTGGTGGGCGCGTTGTCCACCACGATCAGTTCGATGTCCGGATAGGTCTGCCACAGCAGGGTGCGCAGGCACGCGGCGAGCAGCTCGGGGCGCTCCCGGGTCGCCACGATCACGCTGACCCTCGGCGTCTCCCGGCGTCCGGGCGGTCCGGGGGCGTGGTCGGGTGGGGCGGGGGTGCCGAATCGGGCCGCGGCGGCGGTGATCAGCCGTTCCGGGTCGGCGCCGTAGGACTCCAGGTCGAGCAGGCCCATGGGCACGCCGTCGTGCCGGACCAGGGCGAGGACGGCGCCCGTGGGGCACTCGGCCGGCCGGCCGTCGGGGGTGCTCAGCCGGGCCGCACCGGTGGCGGTCAGGTCGAGCACGCGCACGTGCACGAGGTCGGGTTCGCCGGTGGCGGGATCCCGCCCGGGGTCGGGGGCGCACTCGACGTCGGGGGCGGGATCGAGGTCGGCGGCCGAGCGGCTCGGCGTCGGGCGCGGGACGAGTACCGGCGTCGGCTCGCCGCCGGGCTTCGGGCTCGACGTCGGGTCGGTGTGCTCGGCCGGGCGCTGCCTGGGGATCCGCGGCGGCCGATTCGGCTCCGGTTCGGGTCGCGGGGTCAACCGTCCTCCCCCATCCGGAGCGTGCGCGCACCGCCGCGCTCGCGCAGCACGGTGCGCAGTACGCGGTGTCCGTCGCGCAGTGCGTTGAGGTTGGATCGGCCGCTGCGGCGCGGGAGTTCGAGGCTGGGCACCTCGGCGATGCGCAGCCCGGCGCGGAGCGCGCGGATGATCATCTCGGCCTCGATCTCGAAGCCGGTCGAGCGCAGGTCGAGGTGGTCGAGGAAACACCGGCGGAACGCGCAGAAGCCGTAGCACAGATCGGTGAGCCGATAGCGGTAGAGCCGGCTCACCAGCGCCATCAGCGCGTGGTTGCCCGCGCTGCGCAGCGCGGTCAGGTCGAGCGATCCGCCGCCGCCGACGAACCGGGAGCCCTTGACGAAGTCGTAGCCGTTGGCCAGGAAGTGCACGTAGTGCGGGATCTCCTGCGGCGACATGCTGCCGTCGGCGTCGATGGTGACGATGATGTCGCCGGTCGCGTGCCGGAATCCGGTGCGCAGCGCGCTGCCCTTGCCGGGGCCGGACTGCGGGATGACCCGGGCGGCGGGCAGGTAGTGGCGGGTGATCAACGACGTGGCGTCGGTGGAGTCGCCGTCGATCAGCAGGACCTCGTCGACGCCGTCGGGTATCTGTTGCAGCACCCAGGGCAGGTTGCGGGCTTCGTTGCGGGCCGGCACGACCAGGGTGACCCGGTCGCGCGGCAGCGGGTCCGATGCCGACTGCCCGGCGCGCAGTGGGGTGCCGCCGGGCAGTTCGGTGATGCGGGGCAATGGACGTGTCGCCTGTGCGGTGTGCGTCGTGTCGTGCATGACCGGCCCCCTCCCGTCTGCCGCGCGCCCCGGGGGGCACACGGCATCGGGCCGGCGGAACCGGCCCGAGATCGGTGACGCCGGGTGCCGATGGCACGACACCCGGTCATCGCTGATCGTGGTTGGGCGGCGAAAGCAGGGTCAATCGGACCGAAGATGCTTTGCCAAGACGTTACGGTTGGGCGATTTCACCATCGAATGCCAGTTCGGGGAATTTACGCACCTTTCGGGGAGATATTCAGGGGTTCAGCAGGAGCAGTCGCAGGAGCAACATTCCCCGCATTCACAACAGTTGCCACAGCAGTCGCAACCGTCGCAGCAGTCCCCGCAGTCGCACTTGTGGCAACAACCCTGCCGCTGCCGGCCGGTGCACGGGTCCTCGAACTCCTCCCGGCAACACCACTGGCACGTACAGCACAACCCGGCCCAGATCGCGCACGCGACGAACACGTTGTGCCCGCCGGGCGGCGGCGGTGGCGGGGTCGGGCCGCCGGGCGGACCCCACGGGCTGTTCGGGTCGTACGGGCTCCCGGGCGGCTGCTGGTTCGGCGGCTGCGGGTAGGGCGGCTGCTGGTTGGGCCAGGAACCCTCGGGGCGCGCGGCCAGGCGGCGTTCGGTTCGCTCGTCGTGCTTGGCGCAACCGTTGCCGTGCCTGCCGGCGACCGAACAGGACGGCGCCTCGACCGGGAAGCCCGCATGCAGGAAGGACCGGTCGATCGCCTCGTCGATCTCGTGCACGAGCAGCCGGTGCACGAGCACGCCGTCGACGAACTCGACCTCGGCCAGCGCGAGCCGGATCCCGGTCGCCGCGTCGCGGCACAACCGGTGCGCCTCGTCCGGTCCGGTCCCGGTGGCCAACAGCGGATTCCAGGCGCCCGCCGCGCGGTCGGCGTGGATGTCCTCGACCGCGTCGAGCAGGTGCGCGAGTCGCCCGAACAACCGGCCCGCCTCGGCCAACGACTCGGCGTTGTCCGGTCGTTCGGCCAGCACCGCAGTGTGCGCGAACGCGGCGCCGGTCGCGGTCTCGGTGGGTTCGGTCACGGTCAGCACGGACACCCCCGGTCCGGCCGACGCCTCGATCTCGACCTGCCGATCCACCGCCTCGACCAGCACGGCCGTGTCGAAGCCGACCTCCAGCGCGGCGTCCGCACCCTGCCGGGCCCAGCGCTCGGCGACCCGGCGCGCGCCACCGGCCACCGCGCGCCGCTTGTACACCCCGTCGCCGTCGTCGATGTGATCGCGCATCTTCGCCGACGCGAGCACCAGGGACACCGCACCGGCCAACCGGGCCCCCTCGCCCATCGCCACGTCGGCCCGCCGCATCGCGCGCAGCGGGCACGGCCCGGCCCGGCGTCGGCCGTCCGCCGCGGGCCGCGCGGACTGGGCCTCGACCAGGACCGAGATGATCAGCCCGTCGTAGTTGGTGGCGGCCCGGGCCGCCTGACCGTGGTCGTCACGCAGCGCGAGACACATGCCGCACAGATGCGCCATCCACTCGCTCTGCAGCTTCTCCGACAGTCGGTGCCGGCACGGCCGGATGATCCCGAACAACCCCTCGCCCCATTTCGCTGCGCCGTTCCCGTCCCCCACGGGGGGGCACAGCCTACTGACCACCCGTCAGCCCCGTTGGGGATCCGCGGTCGGGGCGGCCCGGCCCGACGATCGGTGCGGCCATAGGATCCGCAGCGTGAGCGCATCGATACTGGTCGTCTGCAGCGGGAACATCTGCCGCTCCCCCCTGGTCGAGGCGATGCTGCGGCACCGGCTGGCCACATCGACGCTGCCCGTCGAGGTCTCCTCCGCGGGCACCATCGACTGGAACTCCCGGCCGATGGCGGACAACAGCGCGCTGGTGCTGCACGAGTACGGGATCGACCCGGGCGCGCACCGCAGCCGCAAACTCACCGCCGAGTTGCTGCACGCGGCCGACCTGGTCATCGGCATGTCGCGCGAACACCACTGGGCGATCGACGCGCTCGCCGCCGAGGCCCTGCCCCGCACCTTCCTGCTCGGCGAACTCGTGCGGCTGGGCGAGCGGTTCGGCCCGCGCGGCGAACTGCCGGTGGCCGACTGGGCGGCCTCGGTCGACACCCTGCGACCGGCCAACCGTCTGGCCCGCCCCGCCGACGAACTCGACGACCCGATGGGCGAACCGCTCGAATCCTTCCGGGTGATGGGCGCCCGCGCGGACGAACTCACCGCGCGGTTGGTGGTCCTGCTCACGGGGTGACACCGTTGTTCGAACACCGATTCCGTTCGAACAAATGATCTTTCCTCGTGATGTGCCAACGCCCCTGGGCACACCGACCCTTTGGCTGCCTCGTACACTCGCTGTCCCGTCGTGGGGATCGGCGGTACCGGGTGGGGTGGGGCATGCGCGACGCAGAGCACGACCGGAACTACCGGGACGACCGCGGGCACGACGGCTACGACACCTACGACGACTACGACGGGCACCACGAAGACCGGCGCCGGCACGGCTGGGTGTTGGTGTTCCTCGTGCCGGCCCTGCTGCTGGTCGTCGGTACGGGCTACGGGGCCTACTCGTTCCTGAAGCAGGACGACCCGTTATCGACCGCGAACGCGAAGTCCGCCGAGTCCGCGACGGCGGGCACCGCGGAGCAGAGCCCGCGTAATGCCGCGCGGCGCTTCCTCGCCGAGTGGCAGACGGGCAACTGGTCCGGCGCGGGCGCGCGCACCACCGATCCGACCGCGGCGGGCGCGGCGCTGGTGGGGCTGGACGACGGGCTCCGGGTGGGCAGTCGCCGGCTGATCGTGGGCGAGGCGCGACCCCAACAGCCGGACGGCGGCGTCCCGGTGGGGTTCGAGGCCCACCTGACGCTGCGGGGCGCCGGCGAGTGGACGTACACCGGGGTGCTGACCGTCGCCAAGACCCCGGTCCGGGGCTACCTGGTGAACTGGGCGCCGAACGCGCTGCACCCGGACCTGACCGCGACCACCCGGCTCCGGCTGGAGCCCAACCGGGACGGGGCCGGCGGCGACGTGCTGCGCGCGCGCGACGGCTCGGAGTTGTCGCCGACCGAGTACCCCTCGCTGGCCGCGATCCGGACCGGCCTGGCGAGCAAGGCCCGGCCCGGCGAACAGGCCGAGGCGGGCGGCACCGTACTGCTGGTCGACGCGAGCACGAGCGCCACGGTCAAGCAGCTCGGCACGGTCGGCGTGGTGCAGAGCGCGCCGCCCGCGGACGGCGGCGTGCAAACCACGCTCGACGCCACACTCCAGGCGACGGCCGAGCAGGCGGTCCGGAGCGAGTCGCGAACCACCTCGCTGGCGGCGGTGCGGATCAGTACGGGAGAGATCGTCGCGGTCGCGAACAACCCGGCCGGCGGGCCGAACACCGCGTTCCTGGGCACCACCCCGCCCGGCTCGACCCTGAAGATCGTCTCGGCGGCGACGCTGCTGACCAAGGGCGTGGTCGACCTGGACGACAGGGTCGGCTGCCCCGAATCGGCGAACGCGGGCGGCATGCGGTTCACCAACTCCGAGGGGCGCGCCTTCCCCGAGGGCACCTTCAAGCTCGCCTTCGCCCAGTCCTGCAACACCACGATGGCGAACCTGTCCGGCAAGCTCACCGGCTCCGACCTGGCCACGATGGCGCACGACTGCTTCGGCATCGGCGGCGACTGGAAGACCGGGATCGTCTCCTTCGACGGCCGGGTGCCCGCCGCGACCGACGACACCATAAAGGCCGCGAACATGATCGGCCAGGGCCAGGTGCAGATGAACCCGCTCACCATGGCCTCGGTGGTCGCCACCGCGAAGTCCGGTACGTTCCGCCAACCGCACCTGCTCACCGACCAGGCGGACCGGTGGCAGGCCCCGCGGGCACTCTCGCCCGCGGTGAGCAGCCGGTTGCGCACGCTGATGCGGTCGGTGGTCACCGAGGGCACCGCGCGGGACTCGCTCGGCGGGCTCGGCGGCGACGTGGGCGCCAAGACCGGCACCGCCGAGGTCGGCGGCGGCAAGCCGAACAACGGCTGGATGGTCGCCTACCGCGGCGACATCGCGGTCGCGGTCTGGGTCGAGGGCGGCCTCACCGGCGGTCGATCCGCCGGGCCGATCGTCCGGTCGTTCCTGGCCGCGGCGGGCTGAGCGGCGGCCGTAGTCCATCATGGGCAGGGTGAGCGAACACGATCTTGCCGACGAGGGCCCTGGCCGGGCCGAGACCTTCCTCGACCTGCTGCGCTTGGAGCAGATCGAGGAGAACATCTTCCGGGGCTGGTGCCACGCCGGCGCGCCGCTGCGTGCCTTCGGCGGCCAGGTCGCCGCCCAGGCCCTGGTGGCGGCGGGCCGCACCGTGGTTCCGGACCGACACGTGCACTCGCTGCACAGCTACTTCCTGCGCCCCGGCAGCACCACCGCACCCATCGTGTACCAGGTCGACCGGGTCCGGGACGGGCGCTCGTTCGCCACCCGGCGCGTGACCGGCGTACAACACGGCGCGGTGATCTTCACGCTGTCGGCGTCCTTCAAGGTGGCCGAGGAGACCCCGGGGCACCGCCGGGCGATGCCGGACGTACCGCTGCCGGAGGACCTCCCGGATCCGTACGAGCAGTTGTCCGCCGAGGAGCGCGCGCACTACGAGGAGTCGCAGACCCGACTGCTGATGGACCTGCGCTTCGTTCCGGAGGACCGGGCGCCGGGCACCCACATCGTGGACGGCATTCCGCATCAGCGGGTGTGGATGCGGGCCGCGAAGCAGCTTCCGGACGACCCGCTGCTGCACGTGTGCGGACTGACCTACATGTCCGACCTGACGCTCGCGGGCACCGCGGCCAAGCCGTACATCACCGATCCGTCGAAGCTGCAGATGGCCTCGCTCGACCACGCGGTGTGGTTCCTGCGTCCGTTCCGCGCCGACGAGTGGTTGTTGTTCGCGCAGGCGTCGCCGTCCGCCCAGGACGCGCGCGGGCTGGCGATGGGCGAGTTCTACAACCACGACGGGGTGCTCGTCGCGTCGGTGGTGCAGGAGGCGGTGATCCGGCAGCGGTAGCGCCCTGCCCCGCCGCTTTCGGCTGCCTCGAAATTCCGCCCGGGGCAAGGGAGTCACCCGATTCGGCTGGGCCGACGGGCGGCACTGCGGTTAGGCTCCCCGGATTCGGGATGAGTCGGGGGGCTACCGTGTCCGAGATATTCGAACAGACGCCCGCACCGGGGGCGGCGATCGATTCGCCCGGGGTCGCGGCCCACATCGATCGTGCTCGCGGACACGAACTCCGGAAGCGGCTACGGGGGTTGGCCTACGGGCTGGTGATCTCCGGCGGGACGCTCGGCTACGGGTACGGGCTTCCGGACGCGCCGGGGGCGATCGTGTCGGCGCTGGTCGGCGTGGTGTTCACGATCGGCTTCCTGCTCGTGGTCTCCGCGAGGTTCTCCATTCACCGCGGCACGAGCCGGACGATGCGTCGGGTGTTGCGAGAACACCCGTGGGTGCCGGTGCCGTTCACCTTCACGCGGGTGGAGCACGAGGACGGGTATCCGATGGAGGGCATCCGGCTGCTCAAGGCGAACGGCGAGACGCTGCTCGAAGTCGGCGTGCGCTGGAGGGCCGAGGTGTTGCAACAGGTGCGCGCGTCCGGTGTCACGCGCGTGTGGTGCGCCGGGGATCCGGCGACCCGCGCGGTCATCGCGTTGCCCGGCGGGCTGCACGCCTTCGTCTACACGCCGGACGCCGCGCCCAGTCGCGCGCTCGGCCCCACCGACGCCGGTCACGATCCGCACGGCGGTGTCCCGGCCGGCGTCGATCCCGCCGGGCTGGTCCTGCCGGCGCGACGCGGGGTGCGCCTGCTCCGGCTGGTCGCCTGGCACGGCGGCGCGCTGATCGTGCTGGCGCTCGTCGGCGGCCTGTTCGGGACCGCCGACGAGGATGCGGCCCCGATCCGGAGTTACCTCGGACTGCCCCTGGCCTATGTCACCGTGCCGATCATCATGTGCTTCATCCCGCTGACCGTGCCCACGGTGCGGATCGACGGCGTCGGCATCACCCGAACCTCCTTTCGCGGCAAGGTCTCCCACCTGGATTGGACGCAGCTGACCGAGGTCGAATGGGCGGGAGGTGTGTTGCGCGCCCACCTGCCGGCCGCCGCGAGCGCGCCGGGGTGGCACCTCGCGGCCCACGCCGGTGGCCGGCGCAGCACGCAGGTCTTCCAGGAACGATTCGGCCTGGCCAAGGCGGAACGCACGGCCCGCCGAGCGGCGCTCGCGGCCGCGCTGCCCTATTTCGCCTGGACGATCGCGGGCGCGCAGGTGCGCATCGACGTGGGCGGCGGCTCCGCCGCGGCCCCGGGGCCGACGAACCGCTGAGGCCGCGATCGGGCGGTGGGTCAGCTCCGCGGCGGCCGGGTGCGGGCGAGCGCGCCCACGCCGTGCCGCACGCCCGCACGGACGCCGGTACGCACGCCGCCGGCCGAGCCGAGTTCGCGCAGTGCGTACAGCAGCACCGCGATGTCGTCGATCAGGATCGGGTCGGGCAGCAGATCCACCGGGCTGATCGCGTAGATCAGCGCGCCCAGGAACAACGCCCGGTCGCGCGTGCTCGCGTCCGGGCCGCGCACCAGCCGCCAGGTCCGCCACAACCTGCGGACCAGGACGACCACGATCACCAGCGTCACCACGAACACGAGCGCCGCGACGCCGATCAGGATCCAAAGCCGGGTGTCCACGTCCGGACGTCTGCCCCGTCAGCCGCCGCCCACCCAGACCGTCTTGGCATTGCAGAACTCGCGGATGCCCGGTCGGGCGAGTTCGCGGCCGTAGCCGCTGGTCTTGACGCCGCCGAAGGGCAGTTCGGGGTGCGAGGTGACCATGCCGTTGAGGAATACCGCGCCGGCCTCCAACTCGGCCGCGCAGCGCTGCTGTTCGGCCTCGTCGTCGGTCCAGGCGTTGGCCCCCAGGCCGAACGGCGTCGCGTTGGCCAGCTCGATCGCCGCGTCCAGGTCGGCGACCCGGTACAGGCCGGCGACCGGGCCGAACACCTCCTCGCGGTACATCCGCATCTCCGGGGTCAGCTCGGCGACCACGGTCGGCGGGTAGTACCAGCCGGGGCCTGCGGGTCGCTCGCCACCGCACAGGATCCGGGCCCCCTTGGCCCGGGCGTCCTCGACCTGTTCGGTGACGTCGCGCAGGCCCTGTTCCTGGGCGAGCGGGCCGATGTCGGTGCCCTCGGCGGTCGGGTCGCCGACCCGGAGCGCGGCCATGTTCGCGGTGAACGCCGCGGCGAACGCGTCGTAGACGTCGGTGTGCACGATGAAGCGTTTGGCCGCGATGCAGCTCTGCCCGTTGTTCTGGGTGCGGGCGGTGGTGGCGACCTTGGCGGCGGCCTCGACGTCGGCGGAGGGCAACACCAGGAAGGGGTCCGAGCCGCCCAGTTCGAGCACGGTCTTCTTCAGCTCGCGGCCGGCGATCGCGGCGATCGAACGCCCGGCGCCCTCGCTGCCGGTCAGCGTGGCGGCCACCACGCGCGGATCGCTCAACACCCGCTCGACCCGCGCGGACCCGATCAACAGCGCCTGGAAGGCCCCTTCGGGAAAACCCGCCCGGGTGAACAAGTCGCCCAGGTACAGCGCGGTCCGCGGCACGTTCGACGCGTGCTTGAGCAGCCCGGTATTGCCCGCCATCAACGCGGGCGCGGCGAACCGCATCGCCTGCCACAGCGGGAAGTTCCACGGCATCACGGCCAGCACCGGACCGAGCGGCTCGTACCGCACGTACGCCTTGCGCGCGCCGACCGCCTGCGCGTCGGCCGGCTCGTCGGCCAGGAAGGCCGCCGCCCGATCGGCGTAGAACCGACACAACCGGGCGCACTTGGCCACCTCGGCCTCGGCGGCGGCGAGCGTCTTGCCCATCTCCGCCGTCATCGTCGCCGCGACCTCGGCCCGGTCCGCGTCGAGCAGGTCGGCGGCTCGGCGCATCGCCTTGGCACGGACCTCGTAGGAGTCCCGCCGGTGCGCCCGGAACACCTCGTCGGACCGGGCGATCCGGGCCTCGATCTCGGGTTCGCTCAGTTCGGCGAACTCCTCGATCGTCTCTCCGGTGGCCGGATTGACGGACGCGATGGCCATGGGTCCTCCAGATACGGCAGGTGCCTGCGGCGGGTGCGGGCATCGATCGGTGCACCCCGCCGACCCCGTTACCCGCACGGCGCCCGCTGACACAAGGGTTCGGGTGTCGGCGCCGCCTGGGACCATCCGCGCCATGAAGGAAGAAGCGATCCCGATCCTGCGCGTGGCCGACGCCCCCGCTTCCGTCGCCTGGTACACGCGGCTGGGCTTCGTCCGCGAGTGGGAACATCGGTTCGAGCCGGGCTTCCCGGCGTTCGTGTCCATCGCCCGGGGCGATGTGCGGCTGTTCCTGAGCGAACACACGGGCGACGCGCGGCCGGACACGTTGGTGTATCTGCGGGTGGCGGACGTCGACGGGCCGGCCCGGGAGTTCGGCGTGGCGGTCGAGGAAGCGCCTTGGGGCCGGGAGGTGCACTTGACGGACCCGGACGGGAATCGGCTGCGGATGGGGGTGCCCGGCGAGGGGTGAGGCGCCGATCGACCGATCGCACGGGATCCTCGATCCTCAGCCGTCCTCGTCCGGGCGGAACGGTGGCGTCGGGCCCGGCTTGAGGGAGCGCCAGATCGGGAGGTCGACAGGGCGACCGTCGCGGAGTTGGAACATGCCTGCCCTGACCCGCACATCCTGGTGCGACGCCGCTGCCCGGGCGAACGCGGCGCGGTCGTCAAGGAGGTGGGCCGCCGCCGTGAACGCCGTCCGGGTGGCCGTCTCGACGGCTTCGGCCTCCCGCGTCAGCCGGTTCGCGACGGAGCGCACCCATGCGTCGAACTCGTCGGGCACCAGGTCGAGAAGCGCGTCGAAGGGGACGGTCTGCTCGGTCACCTCCGATGTCGCACAGGACAGCGCGTAGGCGACCGGACCGGGGTCGCGGTCGGCGAAGCGCTGCATGCCCAGGTAGCGCCAGATGTCGCGTTCGCTCACTCCGGTGAGGATGCGATGCAACCGCACGTAGTCCGCGAGCTTGACCTTGACCCGCAGCCCGGAGGCGTGGCGCAACACCCAACCCTCGGCCGCCATACCGTCGACCGGCACCCCGTCGAGCCGACGATTGTCCCGCGCCGCGCGCACCACCTCGGCCAACGAGGCGGCCGGCCACGAGCGAACCACCCGGCCGCCCATCCGGATCCAGGTATCGGCATGCGCGGCCAACGGCTGCTCGACGCCGTCCCGGCCCACCACGGCGAGCAACACCAGGGTGTGCTCTGCGCCGTTGTCCACGACGATGCGGTTGTCCGGGTGGATGATCTCGGTGACGTAGCCGACCTCGGGATCGAGCGTTTCGCCGGCCCGCTCGTCCAGCCATGCCTGCGCCCAGCCGGCCTGGCGGGACGTGAAGGTCCCCTTGGACGCGGCCCGCCACCGACCGGCGTAGTGGAAGACCAGACCCAGCGAGCCGTCCTCCTTGTCGAAGACCTCGAACCCGTCGTCGGGCAGCGACGGCGCGTACGCCTTGCCGAGTTCGTGCTCGGTGTGGCCGAAGAACTTGGGCAGCGCGGGACCGACGACGCGCCCGGTCGTGTCCTCCAGGATCAGCCCGCGGCAGCGCAGGGTCACCGGAGTCCAGCGCCGCTCGAACACGCAGGTGCGGGTGTAGGTGTAGATGGACAACGGGAGTTCGGGGTGCGAGCGGCGGACGACCAGGCCGAGGTCGAGGGCCCGCACGAGGTCGTCGTGCGGGAACAGGTCATCGCACGCGCCGTATTCGATCATGCGACGGCAGCGTAGCGACGGGCCGCCGTCGGGTCGGCCGATTATTCGGGGGGCTTCGCTCCGCCGCCCGTCAGTACGCCCCGGGCCAGGGTTGCCAGGGCGTTCTTGATGCGGTCGGGGGAGATGTCCTGTTCGCGCTGTCGGCGGTAGATCTCCGGGGCCAGCGGGGCGAGCAGTGTGTCCGCGAGTGCCTCGGGGTCCGGGTGATCCGCTGCCAGGACGCGCACGTGCGTGTACCAGAAGCCGTAGGCGCCGGTGCGGTAGCGCGCGCTGCCGGTCTCCGCGCCCAGGAGCAGGTGTACGTGTCGCTCCAGCAGGTCGACCATCGCCGCGTAGAAGGCCGTCAGGCGCTCCGCCGGATCGTCTTCGTCCGGGCCCAACGGGGGCGCGCCGCGCAGGATTTCGTGTTGCAGCGCGCGCTCGTGTTCGTCCAGCAGGGCACGGGCGATCGAGGCCCGGTCCGGGTAGCGGCGATACAGCGTGCCGCGGCCGATGCCCGCGGCCTTGGCGATGTCCTCCATCGTGACCTCGGCCGGGTCGCCGGCCGCGAACAGTTCCTCGGCGGCGGCCAGCGCCCGGGCCCGGTTCCGGGCCGCGTCGGCGCGCTCCCGCGGTCGCGCCGCACCGTCTTCGGCGACCGGGAGGCCCGTGAGCAAGTCGGTGCGTTTCGTCATGTTCCCCACCCTAACCAGCAAGTGGACATGCTGTCCACTTAGCTGTTACGGTCCTCCCAGAAAAGCGGACACCACGTCCACTTAATCTTCGGGAGCACCCATGCCGCACCTTCTGCACCTCGACTCCAGCGCCCGTGCCGACTCCTTCTCCCGGACCCTGGGCGCGGCCTTCGCCGACGCGTGGCGCTCCGCGCGGCCGGACGCCGAGTACACCCACCGCGACCTCACCGCCCGTCCCGTGCCACCGATCGACCAGCCCTGGACCGAGATCTGCGACACGATGCTGCGCGAGGGGATCACCGAGATCGCCGACTACCCGCGCGCGGTCCGCACGCCCGAGCAGCGCAAGGCGTGGGACACGGTCGAACCGCTGTTGGCCGAACTGGTCGCCGCGGACGTCGTGTTGATCGGCGCGCCGATGTACAACTTCGGCGTGCCCGCGCAGCTCAAGAGCTGGATCGACCAGGTCACCTTCCCGAAGATGTCGCTGGCGCCGCGCCGCTTCGTGGTGGCCTCGGCGCGCGGCGGCTCGTACCTGCCGGGCACGCCCCGGGCGCCGTTCGACCACCAGACGCGCTACCTCGTCGACTTCTTCACCGGGCACTACGCGATCTCGGACGCGATCGTGCTCGGTACCGAACTGACCAACACACTCGTGGACCCCGGGCTCGCCGAGCGCCGGGAGCAGCACGTGTCCTCGCACGCGCAGGCGCTCGGCCGCGCCGCGGAGCTGGGGCGCTCACTCGTGGAGGCGTACTGATGGCCTGGTTGATCCTGCTCGGCGCGGGCCTCGTCGAGGTGGTGTGGTCGCAGAGCATCAAGCCCACCGAGGGGTTCAGCAAACCGCTGCCGACCGCGATCTGCGTCGTGCTCGGGGCGACGGCGGTGTACCTGCTGTCACTGGCCATGCGCGATCTGCCGGTGGGTACGGCCTACGCGGCGTTCACCGGGATCGGCACGGTCGGCGCGATCACGCTGGGCATCACGTTCCAGCACGACGCGCTGAGCGCGGGCCGGATCGCGGCGCTCGCGCTGATCGTGGGCGGACTGGTGCTGGCCCGGCTGACCTCGACGGCGTGAGGGGAGGGCCCGACGACGCGGCGGGCCCGGCAACGTACGCCGGCCGAATCGACGCGCGACGGGCCGGCAACAAAGGGCAAACAGGATGCAACTTTAGTGACAGCGCTGGGCACGTTCGCGGCTATCGAGCCCACCCGCCCGGACCGGAGGCTGAGGAGGTGTCAGGACCCCCAGTCAAGGAGCACACCGCATGCCTCCCGGAAACCGCCGGCGCCCCCCGACCACGACTCCCCCGGCGACCCGGCCCGCCGCGCCGGACGAATACCGGCGCATCGATCACGACGATCGGGCCAAGGGCAGCGCGGCCGCTTCCCGAGGGCTGACCAAGTGCTACGGCGAGGGTGAGACCCGGGTCATCGCGCTGGACTCGGTCGACGTGGAGATCGGCCGCGGTCGGTTCACCGCGATCATGGGCCCGTCCGGATCCGGCAAGTCCACCCTCATGCACTGCCTCGCGGGCCTGGACTCGGTCACCTCCGGGCAGAGCTGGATCGCCGACACCGAGATCACCGGGCTCAAGGACAAGGAACTGACCCGACTGCGGCGGGACAAGATCGGTTTCATCTTCCAGGCGTTCAACCTGCTGCCGACCCTGACCGCACTGGAGAACATCACGCTCCCGATGGACATCGCGGGGGTCAAGCCGGACCCGGCCTGGCTGGACACCGTGATCGACACGGTCGGTCTGCGCGACCGGCTCAAGCACCGGCCCAGCGAGCTCTCCGGCGGTCAGCAGCAGCGTGTGGCGTGTGCCCGGGCGCTGGCGAGCAAGCCGCAGATCATCTTCGGCGACGAACCGACCGGCAACCTCGACTCGCGCTCCGGCGCCGAGGTGCTCGGTTTCCTCCGCAGCAGTGTCTACGACCTGGGCCAGACCATCGTGATGGTCACCCACGACCCCAATGCGGCGTCCTACGCGGACCGGGTGCTGTTCCTGGCCGACGGCAGGGTCGTGGACGAGATGTTGTCGCCGACCGCGGACACGGTGCTGGCGCGCATGCAGCGCTTCGCCCGCGCGACGAGCTGAGGCGGCGCCATGTTGAAGGCCACGTTCCGCAGCTTCCTCGCGCACAAGGCGAGAATGGTCCTGTCCGCACTCGCGATCCTGTTGTCGGTCGCGTTCGTGGCGGGCACCCTGATGTTCACCGACACGATCAGCAAGACCTTCCACGACCTCTCCCGCACCGCCGCGGCCGACGTGACGGTCAAGCCCAAGTCCGAGTTCCGCGAGGACCGGCTCGGCCGCACCGGCCAGCAGCCGACGGTGCCCGAGAGCGCCGTGGCCACCGCGCGCGCGGTGCCCGGCGTCGCCGACGCGCATCCCGACGTCGTGGTCACCAACGTGATCATCGTCGACGGCAAGGGCAAGAAGGTCGGCCTGACCTCGGAGCCACAGGTGCAGGCGGCCGACTGGTTCCCGAACAAGCAGTCCCCGGTCAGGCTCGGCAAGGGCCGCGCACCACAGGGGCCCGACGAGGTCGTGCTGGACAGCGACGCGGCCGACCACAACAAGGTCCGGATCGGCGACAGGGTGCAGGTGATCGCCGCGCCGGGCACATTCGCTCCGACCGTGGTCGGGCTGGCCGACTACAAGACCATCAACCCGGGCGTGACCCTGCTGTTCCTGGACGGCACCGCGGCCCGGGCCCGACTGCTGGGCAAGCCCGGCGTGGTCACCTCGGTGTCGCTCACCGCGCAGCCGGGCGTCGACCAGAAGGAGCTCAAGGCCCGGGTCGCGGCCAAGCTCGGCGCGGGCTTCGAGCTCAAGACCCGGGAGGAGGAGGCCGACGCCGCCTCCGCCGACCTGGGCCAGGCGCTCAATGTGATCAAGTACGCGCTGCTCGGCTTCGCCGGCGTCTCGCTGCTGGTGGGCACCTTCCTGATCTTCAACACCTTCTCCATGCTCGTCGCCCAACGCACCCGCGAACTGGGGCTGATGCGCGCGATCGGAGCCAGTCGGGCCGATGTGAACCGCTCGGTGCTCGTGGAGGCGCTGCTGCTCGCGGTGGTCGGCTCCACGCTGGGCCTGCTCGGCGGATTCGGGCTCGGGCAGGGGCTGTTGACGCTGATGAGCGCGGTCGGCGTCGACCTCAAGGGCACCCCGCTGGAGATCAAACCCGCGACACCGATCATCGCCTACGCGGTGGGCGTGCTGGTCACCGTGGTCGCCGCCTATCTGCCCGCTCGCCGGGCGGCCCGGGTGAGCCCGATGGCCGCGCTGCGCGAGGCGGGCGCGCCGCCGGCGAAGTCGCTGCGCGGCCGGGCGATCGGCGGCGGTGTGGTCACCGTGCTCGGCGCGATCGGGCTGGCGACCGGCGCGTCCGCGACCAAGCTGGACCCGGCGCACGGGTTGGCCCTGGGCGGCGGCCTGGTCGGCACGCTGGTCGGGTTCATCGTGCTCGGACCGGTGCTGGCCCGCCTGGTGATCCCGTGGCTCGCGGGCACGTTCCCGCGCCTGTTCGGCACGGTCGGCCGGCTCAGCCGGGAAAACGCGCTGCGCAACCCGCGTCGCACCGGCGCCACGGCCGCCGCACTGATGATCGGCGTCGCGCTGGTCGCCTCGCTGTCGGTGGTGGCCACGTCGATGAAGGACTCGGTGGGCAAGCAGATCGACCAGCGTCTGGGCGCCGACTTCACTCTGGAGAGCACCGGCGGGCTCAACTTCGCCCCGAACGTGGCGGAGACGGTGCGCAAGGTGCCCGGCGTACGCGACGTGGTGCGCCAACGCGAGACCGAGGCGAAGGTCGTCTTCAACGGGTCGGCCGAGACCATCTCGGTGACCGGCGCCGACCCGGGCATCGACGGGATGTTGAAGCAGAAGTACACCGCCGGCAACGCCGCCGACGGGCTGGCCGCGGGCCGGATCACGCTGCCCAAGTCCTATGTGAAGGGTCGTCACCTCGGCATCGGCGGCACGGTGACGCTGCGCACGCCCAACGGCAGGAGTGCGGAGCTGCGGATCGGCGCGGTGATCGACGACGAGGGCATCGGGCTGGCCACCGCCGGCGGCGGCATGGTCGGCCTGGAGACGCTGAGCAAGCTGGTCCCGGAGCTGCTCGACTCGGTGATCATGGCCAACACCGCCGACGGGTCCAAGAGTTCGCAGGTGCGGGCGGCCCTGGACAACGCGCTCAAGCCCTTCCCGCAGGTGCAACTGCGCGACCAGGCGGACTACAAGCAGACCGTGCAGGACCAGACCAACCTGGTGTTGCAAATGGTCTACGGCCTGCTCGGGCTCGCGATCATCATCGCCATCCTGGGTGTGGTGAACACGCTGGCCCTGTCGGTGATCGAGCGCACGCGCGAGATCGGACTGCTCCGGGCGATCGGCATGTCGCGCGTACAACTGCGGCGGATGATCCGGCTGGAATCGGCGGTGATCGCGGTATTCGGCGCGGTGCTCGGGCTCGCCCTCGGGGTGGGCTGGGGGGTCGCGGCGCAGCGCATGTTGGCATCGCAGGGCCTCGATGTGTTGACCATCCCGTGGCTGACCATCGCCGAGGTCGTCGTCGGCGCGGGCGTGGTGGGCCTGCTCGCCGCCCTGCTGCCGGCCCTGCGGGCCTCGCGGATGAACGTACTGGCCGCGATCTCCACGGAATGACCACCCTTCGATGATCGACACCGCCGCCCGATCCGACGGTGCGGCGGCGGCGCGCGCCGGC
>NZ_JBHZAV010000130.1:0-26328 GCF_042754445.1 Embleya sp. NPDC059213 | reverse complement strand
ACGAAGTCACGAGCGAGGGGCCACTTTTTTGTGGAGGAGCCTGCGACGGAGCAAAAAAGTGGTGCCTCGCGAGCCGGCGCCGAAGGCGCCCAATAAAAAGCAGCGCTGCATCGCCGAACGACGCCCACCCCACTCGCTGCGCTCACGACCCGGGTCGGTGGTGCTCGCCGTTCTCGCGACCCCGGTCGGTGGTGCTCGCGTCTCCGCGACCCCGGTGGGCTGAACGTGCCCCGCCCGCGACCCAGCCCGGGTTGTTGCGGGCTCCGCCCCACCCACGGCACCGTCCGACCACTCTCGCCGCGCCTGCGACTTCGGCCGCCCGCGCCGGCCGCGTCCTCGGTCCTGACGGGCCGCCCCCAGCCGCGCCGACGGCTCCGCCCGTGTCCGTCGAGCCCGACTCGCGAGCGTGCCGGCCCGCCGAAACCCCACCCCCACCCCCACCCCCACCCCCACTCCCGCCCGACCCCGCCCGCCCCCTCCGCGCCCCAAGGCGGGAGACCGAGTCGCCCGACCACCCGCGTTCGGAGCTGCCGGGGTCTTCCCCGGCTCGGGAGCTGGGCGGATTCGTCGTAGGCGTCTGTCAGGATGCCTGGTGTGGCGATGAACGATCCGGGTGTGGGCGGCGAGGAGGAGGGGCAGCTCACGCTTGGGGTCGAGGACGCGCGGCGGGCGGTGCGGGGGGCGCGGGGGCGTAGGGCGAAGGTCAATGCGGCGGCCGACTCGTTGCCGGTGGCGCGGGTCGTGGTGGACAAGGGGCTGGTGCACCTGGACCGGCTTTTCGACTATTCGGTGCCGGCCAAGCTGGCCGAGGTGGCCCAGCCCGGGGTGCGGGTGCGGGTGCGGTTCGGGGCCAAGGTCGTGGACGGCCGGCGGCAGGGCGGCGGGCTGATCGACGGGGTGATCGTCGAACGGGTCGAGCGCAGCACGTACGGCGGCCCGCTGGCGCCGTTGGCGAGCGTCACCTCGCCCGAGATCGTGCTCGCGCCGCCGATGATCGAATTGGCCCGTGCGGTCGCCGACCGGTACGCGGGAACCCTCGCCGACGTGGTCCAGATCGCCCTGCCCGCCCGGCACGCGCGCGCCGAGGCGGAGCCGTCGGGCGACCCCTTGATCCGGCCCGCGGCGCCGGCCCCCGGGCCTTGGACGCGCTATCCGGCCGGCGCCGCGCACCTGGCCGAGTTGGCCGCCGGCGAGTCGCCACGCACGGTGTGGACGGCGCTGCCCGGGCCGTACTGGCCGGACGAGATCGCCCGGGCGATGGCGGCGACCCTGGCCGGCGGCCGTGGCGCACTCGCGGTGGTCCCGGACGCCAAGTCGGTCGAGCGCGTGGACGCGGCGCTGACCGCCCTGCTCGGCCGGGGCCGGCACGTCGCGCTGACCTCGGGCCTGGGGCCGGAGGAGCGTTACCGACGCTGGTTGGCGATCAACCGCGGGAGCGTACGCGCGGTGGTCGGCACCCGGGCGGCGATGTTCGCGCCCGTGGTGGAACTGGGCCTGGCGCTGGTCTGGAACGACGGCGACGACTCGCACGCCGACCCGAACGCGCCCTACCCGCACGTGCGCGAGGTACTGGCGATGCGGGCCGCGCGCGAACACGCCGGGTTCACCGTCGGCGGGCACGCCACCACGGTCGAGGCCGCCCAATTGGTGCGCTCCGGGTGGGCCCGTCCGCTGGACGCCGGCCGCGCGGCGGTGCGCGCCGCGGCCCCGCTGGTACGCACCACCGGCAGCGATCTGGACCTGGCCCGGGACGAAGCCGCCCGCGCCGCACGGCTGCCGAGCCTGGCGTGGGACGTCGCCCGCAAGGCGCTGCAGACCGGCCCGGTGCTGGTCCAGGTCCCACGCCGGGGCTACCTGGTCCGCACCTCGTGTCTGCGCTGCCGCGAACCCGCGCGCTGCGCACACTGCTCGGGACCGCTCGAACTTCCGTCCGGAGACGGCGTGTTGACCTGCGGCTGGTGCACCCGGCCGGCGCCGCACTGGCACTGCCGGGTGTGCGGCGGCGATCGCATCCGGGCCGGTGTGATCGGCGCGCGTCGCACCGCGGAAGAACTCGGCCGGGCGTTTCCGACCGTGCCGGTGCGTACCTCCGGGCGGGACGCGATCCTGACCACCGTGCCGGACCTGCCCGCGCTGATCATCGCCACGCCCGGCGCCGAACCCGTCGCGCCCGGCGGCTACGCGGCGGCCCTGCTCCTGGACGGCTGGGCCCTGCTCACCCGACCCGACCTGCGAGCCGGCGAGCAGGCGCTGCGCCGCTGGCTGGACGCGGCGAGCCTGGTCCGGCCCGCGGGGGAGGGCGGCACGCTGGTGGTGGTCGCCGAGTCCACGCTGCGCCCGGTGCAGGCGCTGGTGCGCTGGGACCCGCAGGGGTACGCGCTGACCGAACTGGTCGAGCGGGCCGAATTGAACCTGCCGCCGGTGTCGCGGATGGCGTCGGTGACCGGTCCGCCGGCCGGCATCGCCGACTTCCTGGCGGTACTTCGGCTGCCCGATGGGGCCGACGTGCTGGGGCCGGTCCCGGTCCCGGTCGCACCGACCGCGCCGCGCACACCGGCCGCGCCGCCGCCCAGGGCCGACCCGCGCGCCGCCGAGACCCGCGCCGAACTCACCCGCGCCCTGTTCGGCGACACCCCGCCGCCGGACCGCCGGCAGCCCGCGCGCCCCGCCCCGCCGCCCCACCACGAACGTGTCCTGCTGCGCATCGAACCCGGCCGCGGCGCCGAGCTGGCCCACGCCCTCAAGGCGGCCCAAACCCTCCGCCTGGCCCGCGCCGCGAACGATCCGGTCCACATCAGGATCGACCCACCGGACATCGGCTGAGCCGCCCGCGGCGCGCGACGCGCACCGAGGCGGCCGAGCACGCCCGGCCGCCTCGACGGAACTCTCCTTCACCCGGGGACCCTCAGCCCCAGTGCGTGCGGCTCCCGCAGGACGCGGCCGACGGAGCGTCCGCGCAGCCCAGGGATTCGCGGGCGGCGGTGCGTTCGTCGAGCAGCGTGCCGGCCGCGTCGTAGGCGCGGATCCGGGTCGGCTCGGTGTCGCTGTTCGGCACGCTCGCGAGCCACACGCCGTTGCGTACCACCGCGCCCACCGTCGTCCCGTCGGGCAACTCGACCACGACCCGCGCCACCGCGCCGGTCGTACGGCCCCACCAGGTCGTCGAGGAGAGCAGGGCGATCCGAGGCGGTTCGACCGTGGGCGGCGTCCAGGCCAGGGTCCGGCGCACCTCGAACGCCCCGGCGAGCAGGCCGTCGGCGGCCTTCGGCGTCGGAAACTCCGGCAGGGACAGTTCGCCGTGGCATACGACCAGGCCCGGCTCGCCGGCCTTGCCCAGCACGAACGGGCGCAACTCGCCGTCCCCGACCAGCTCCCACGCGGTGAAGTACGGCTTGAACGCCGTGTCCGGCTCGCGTACCTGCCACAACTTCGGATCGGGCTTGGCCGAGGCACCGGGCGGTCGCGCACTCGATCCGGGCGGTGCGATCGACCCCTGCGTCGGCCACCCCGGGGGAGTCGCGGTCGATCCCGTCGGCAGGCCCTTCTCCGGCATCCGCGTCGGCATGTCGCCGGTGTACACCGCAGAGGCCGGCGGCGTGCCCGGCGCAGTGCCCGGCGGCGGGGTGTACCCCATGCTCGGCGGCGCGGCCGTCCCGGGCGCACCCGATCCCGGCGGCGGCATCGTCGGCGGTGGCGCGGTGAATCCGGTCGGCTGCGGCGGCGGGACGGCGGCCCGCCGTCCCTGTGCCAGACACGCCGTCAAGGTCCGGGTCGCCACGTCCCACGGCACCGGATCGCCCGGCTTCGCCATTTCCCTGGCCACGCCCTGGGCCGGATCCTGTCCGACCACCGGGCCGGCCGGCGTCGGATGTTGCGGGTCGCGCCACGGCTGCGCGGCCAGGATCGCGCCCGCGCACACCACGAGCACCGCCCCCGCCGCGACGCCCGGCAGCAGCGCCCGGGTCCGCGACGGCCGATCCGTGTCCAGCATCGCGAGCAACTCGCGCCTGCGTCGTTCGTGTCCCGGCAGTCGATCCTCGCCGTACGGGCTCACCGTGCCTCCTCGATGCCTCGGTACGTACTCGCGTGCACGCCCTCTTCGGCCAGCAGGCCGCCCAATCGTTTGCGCGCCCGGTGCATCCGCGCCTTGACCGTGCCCAGCGCGACGCCGAGGGCCGTCGCGGCCGCCTGCTGGTCCAGGCCGCCCCACACGCACAACTCCACGACGTCGCGCTCGTGTCGGGGCAGCCGCGCCACCGAGCGCCGCAACGCCCGTGCCGCGTGCTCCTCGTCGATCCGCCGGGCCACCTCGTCCGCATGGTCGGGGACGTCCCGAGGCAGCGGTACGCGCGCGGCCAGCGCCCGATAGCGCTTGAGCGCGCGGCGCCGGTTCGCGAGCGTGCGGTTGGCCGTACCCAGCAACCACGGCAGCGCGCTGTCCCGGTCGAAGGTCACCTCCGCGCGCCGGCGCCACGCGGTCAGGAACACCGCCGACGTCAGGTCCTCGGCCTCGGCTCCGTCCCCGATCCGCCGCAGCACATGCCCATACACCGCCCCCGCGTGTCGGTCGAACACCACCGCGAACGCATCGCGATCCCCCGCCCGGACCCGGGACCACAACACGTGATCCCCGTCCTCCTGCTCCTGATCCGTCGTCACACCCCGAGAGTGTTCGCCGCGCGCCCCGAGGTTGCCGCGCCCCGAGCCGATTCCCGGCCCGCCCCGAGCCCATTCGCTCCCGCACGCCCCGGGCCGCGACGCGTGCGGGGAGCGGGCCCGGCCGCTCAGTAGACTTGCCGCTCTCCGGTTCCGCTCGACCGGCGCCACCGCGCGGCCACCGCGCCGGAACGCCGCCGCGCGCCGGCGACACACTCGGCAGTACGTCCGATCACCGCCCGACCACCGATGGGGGAGCACACCCGTGGCAGTCCAGCCGATCCGCCTGTTCGGGGATCCCGTCCTGCGGAGCAAGGCCGACCCGGTCACCGTGTTCGACAAGGAGTTGCGGCGACTGGTCGCCGACCTCACCGACACGATGCGCGACGCGCCCGGCAGCGGCCTGGCCGCGCCGCAGATCGGGGTCGCCCTGCGGGTGTTCACCTACCAGGTGGACGGCGAGGTGGGACACCTGATCAACCCCGACCTGGACCTGTCCGAGGACGAACAGGACGGCCCCGAGGGCTGCCTGTCGCTGCCGGGCCTGCGCTACGACACCAAGCGCGCGTACGGCGTGGTCGCCAAGGGCTTCAACATGCACGGCGACCCCGTCACCATCGAGGGCACCCGACTGCTCTCGCGCTGCATCCAGCACGAGACCGACCATCTCGACGGCATCCTGTTCATCGACCGGCTCGACCGCGAGCAGCGCAAGGCCGCACTGCGTGCGCTGCGCGAGGCGGAGTGGGCCGGTCAGCCCGCCCCGCAGGTCAAGTTCTCCCCCCACGGCACCTTCGGGAAGGCCCTCTAAATCCCCATGCGCCTAGTCTTCGCCGGCACCCCCGAGGTCGCCGTACCCGCGCTCGAAGCCCTGCTGGAATCCCGGCACGAGGTGGTCGCCGTCGTCACCCGGCCGGACGCGCCCGCCGGCCGCGGTCGCAAGCTCGTCGCGAGCCCGGTGGCCGAGCGCGCCGCCGAGGCCGGGATCGAGATCCTGCGCCCGGCCAGGCCGCGCGAGCCGGAGTTCCTGGCCCGGCTCGCCGAGATCGCCCCCGACTGTTGCCCCGTGGTCGCCTACGGCGCGCTGCTGCCCAAGGCCGCGCTGGAGATCCCCGCCCAGGGCTGGGTCAACCTGCACTTCTCGCTGCTGCCCGCGTGGCGTGGCGCGGCGCCGGTACAACACGCGGTGCTGGCGGGCGACGACATCACCGGCGCGTGCACCTTCCTGATCGAGCAGGGCCTGGACTCGGGCCCGGTCTACGGGACGGTCACCGACGAGATCCGCCCCACCGACACCAGCGGCGACCTGCTGGAACGGCTGTCCCGGTCCGGCGCGCGCCTGCTCGTGGCGACCATGGACGGGATCGCCGACGGCAGCCTGGAGGCCCGCCCCCAGCCGCCGCACGGGGTCACCCTCGCGCCCAAGCTGACCGTCGAGGACGCCCGGGTCGACTTCACCGCACCCGCGCTGCGGGTGGACCGGGTGGTGCGCGGCTGTACACCCGCCCCCGGCGCGTGGACCACCTTCCGTGGCGAGCGCCTCAAGCTCGCCCCGGTCCGGCTGCGCGGCGGCGACAACGCGCTGGCCCCCGGCGAGATCGCGGTGGAGAAAAAGGTGGTCCGAGTGGGTACCGGCAGCCACGCGATCGAACTCACCCAGGTCCAGCCCCAGGGCAAACGCATGATGGCCGCCACCGACTGGGCCCGGGGCGCACACCCCGAGCCCGGTGAAACCCTCGGCACGAACTGAGCACCGTGACCAACGCCCCCGCCGCACGCCCCTACCGCCGCCCGCGTCCCGACGCCGCGCGGCTGGCCGCCTACGACGTCCTGCACGCGGTCGGCGAACGCGACGCGTACGCCAACCTGGTGCTGCCCGCGCTGCTGCGCGAACGCCGGATCATCCCGCGCGACGCCGCCTTCGCGACCGAGCTCGTGCACGGCACGCTGCGCCGCCAGGGCACCTACGACCGGATCGTGGCGGCCTGTACCGACCGGCCGATCAAGGAGATCGACCCGCCGGTGCTGGACGTGCTCGCGCTCGGCGTGCACCAGTTGCTGAGCATGCGCACCCCCGTCCACGCCGCCGTCTCGGCCACCGTGGAACTGGCCCGCGCGGTGCTCGGCGACGGCCGCGCCAAGTTCGTCAACGCGATCCTGCGCCGGGTCTCCAAGCAGGACCTGGACACCTGGCTGCGGCAGATCGCGCCGCCCTACGACGAGGACCCCGAGGGCCACCTCGCGGTCCTGCACTCGCACCCGCGCTGGATCGTGCAGGCCCTGTGGGACGCGCTGGGCGCGCGCGGCAACCCGCACGACCGCGCCGCGATGGAGGCGCTGCTGGCCGCCGACAACATCGCCCCGACGATCTCCCTGGTCGCCCGCCCGGGCCGGGTCGAACTCGCCGAACTGTACGAGGCCGGCGCCACCCCCGGCCGCTGGTCGCCGTACGCGGCCACCCTCCCCGAGGGCGACCCGGCCGGGATCAAGGCGATCCGCGACGGCCGGGCCGCGGTCCAGGACGAGGGCAGCCAACTGGTCGCCACCGCGCTGGCGAACGCGGAGGTCGAGGGCACCGAGAGCCGCTGGCTGGACCTGTGCGCGGGCCCCGGCGGCAAGGCCGGCCTGCTCGCCGCGATCGCCACCGGCCGCGACGTGTCGCTGCTCGCGGTCGAGCGCCGGCAGCACCGGGCCCGCCTGGTCCGCAACGCGATCGGCCACCTGACCCACCATCAGGTGATCACCGCCGACGGCACCCGGCCCGCGTGGCAGCCCGGCGGCTTCGACCGGGTGATCGCCGACGTACCGTGCAGCGGCCTGGGCGCGCTGCGCCGCCGACCCGAATCCCGCTGGCGCCGCAAGCCCGAGGACATCCCCGAACTGGGCGAGCTGCAACGCGCGTTGCTGCGCAGCGCGGTGGCCGCGGCCCGCCCCGGCGGGGTGATCGCGTACGTCACGTGCTCGCCGCATCCGGCGGAGACGCGCGTGGTGGTGGACGACGTGCTGCGCGCGGGCGAGGCCGAGCTGTTCGACGCCCGGCCGCTGTTCCCGGGTGTGCCGCACCTGGGCACCGGGCCGGACGTACAACTGTGGCCGCACCTGCACGGCACCGACGCGATGTACCTCGCGCTGCTTCGTCGTACCGGCTGAACCACTCATGGGCGCGCCGCGGATCACCCGCACGAATGGGGTGATACGCGGCTGAATCACTCCCAAGTGGGGCATAACGGCGTGGGTGGTCGTCACTCCGGGCTCGACCGCACCGGTCGCCCCTCGGATCGCAGGAAATCCGAGGGCGATCGCCGGTCGTCACCGCAGGAGCCGCCGTACCCATGTCCTCGCCCGCTCGCCGTGTTCCGCGTCCCGGTCCGCTCGCCCGCACGGGGGGAGCGGTGCGCGGCGAGTGGCGCAGGCTCACCGCGGTCCCGGTGCGCGAACTGCGCGCGCACGGCCTGCTGGCCATCCCGCTCACGGTGTGCACGGTGCTGCTGACCCTCGGCTTCTGGCTCGCCTGGCGCACCGCGTGGGGCGGCGACGTGGTGCGCGTGCTCGGCGGGGTGAGCGCGGGCATCCCGCTGCCGCTCGCGTTGTTGCGGACGCCGGTGTCGCTGTTCGTGCCCGCGCCCGACCTGCCGGTGTGGGGCGCGCTGATCCAGGTGCTGATCCTGTTCGGGCTGGCCGAACTCGACCTGGGTGCCCGCCGCACCCTGGTGATCGCCTACGTGGCCACGCTGTGCGGCACGCTGTCCGCGCGGGTGATGGTCGGGCTCGGCCCGGACCACCTGCTGGGCATCGACGCCCGGGACGGCGACATCCTGGACACCGGTCCCTCGGCCGCGGTGGCCGGCCTGGTGGTGTGCATCGCGATGGTGCGCCGTGCGCCGATCCTGTTCGTCGGCGTGTGGGCCCTGATGATTGCCGAGGTCGTGGTCAAACCGAACCTGGCCGGTCGCGAGCACATCGCGGCGATGACCGGCGTCACGGTGTGCACCGGCGTGTACCTGGCCCGGCAGCGCCGCCGTATCCGGCTCGACCGGGCCGGCGACCCTCCGGGCCGGCCGGACGGCGGCGACCACCCGCGACCGAAGGAAGTCGCCCGCGATCGCCGGTGATGTTCGCCGCCGATCCTCGGCGAGGATCCAGAGGAATCCGAGGAATCGGAGAGCCCCGAGGGCGCGAGGACCCGAGGATGCGAGGACCCGAGGACCCGAGGACCCTTGAAGGGTCGTCTCGTCTTCAAGTATCTTGATATCGAGATATACCGAACGCGGCTCGACCGGAAGGGCGGCCATGCCCATCGACTTCCACAGCGACGCCAACCGGCTCACCTACGCCCGGCGCACGGCCGGCGAGGAATGGGCGCGCGTGGTGCGCGAGTTGGTCCGGCCGGCCGGCGCGCGTGTGCTGGACGTGGGCTGCGGAGGCGGGGTGTACACGACGAAGTGGCTGGATCTGGGCGCGGCGAGCGCGGTCGGGGTGGACTTCTCCGCCGCGATCCTCTCCGGCGCCCGGGAGCGGGCGGGGCGGCGCCCCGGCCTGTCCTTCCACCAGGGCGACGCGTACGCCACCGGCCTGCCGGACGGCGCGGCCGACATCGTCTTCGAGCGGGCCCTGATCCACCACCTCGACGACCTGACCGGATGTTTTCGCGAGGCCCGCCGGCTGCTCGCGCCCGGCGGCACGCTGATCGTCCAGGACCGCACCCCGGCCGACGTCACCCGCCCCGGTTCGCCGACCCACCTGCGCGGCTGGTTCTTCGAGCGATACCCGGCCCTGCTGGGCATCGAAGCCGCCCGCCGACCCATCGCGGCGGCGGTCGAGGCGGCGCTGCACGCGGCCGGCTTCGGTGCCGTGCGCACCAGCGCGCTGACCGAGACCCGCCGCGAGTACGCCGACGCCCACGAGGTGGCCGCCGACCTGCGCGCCCGCACCGGCCGCTCGATCCTGCACGACCTCACCGACCCCGAACTCGACGACCTGGCCGCCTACATCCAGGCCCGGCTGCCCACCGGGGGCCCCATCCACGAAACCGACCACTGGACCCTCTGGTCGACCACCCGCGAACCGAAGGCAAAGGGCCTCCCGCCCCGGCGAGGACGACGAGAGGCCCAATCCATTCACTCATTGTGACGAAGCTCGCGCGGCCCCGGGGACTCCACCCGAGCCCGAAATCCGCCGCCCGACTACCCAATGCAACGGGCGGGCACGCGGAACCCGTCCGCCCTAGTGAGCGCAGCGCTCCGCGGCCCCCGTCGCCAACGCGCGCAACCGGTCCACCGCCGCACCCGGATCGCGCCCGTCGAACACCGCCGACCCGGCCACGAACACGTCCGCGCCGGCCTCCGCGCACATCTCGATGGTCTTCGCGGACACCCCGCCGTCCACCTGGAGCCACATCTGCAGGCCGTGCTTGGCGATCAACTGCCGGGTCCGGCGGATCTTGGGCAGCATGATGTCCAGGAAGCTCTGCCCGCCGAAGCCCGGCTCGACGGTCATCACCAGGAGCATGTCCAGCTCCGGCAGCAGGTCCTCGTACGGCTCGATCGGGGTGGCCGGCCGCAGGGCCATCGACGCCCGTGCGCCCTTGGCCCGCAGGTCCCGGGCGAGCTTGACCGGGGCGGTCGCGGCCTCGACGTGGAAGGTCACGCTGCCCGCGCCGGCTTCCGCGTAGGCGGGCGCCCAACGGTCCGGGTCCTCGATCATCAGGTGCATGTCGATGGGCGTTTCGGTGGCCTTGATCAGGCTCTCGACCACGGGCAGGCCGATGGTCAGGTTCGGGACGAAGTGGTTGTCCATGACATCCACGTGGAGCCAGTCGGCGTTGCGCACCTGCGCGACCTCGTCGGCGAGGCGGGCGAAGTCGGCGGACAGGATGCTCGGATTGATCTGCACGGTCATGCGCACAGAATCTCATCGTCGGGACAGTCCTTCGGCACCGCCTCGACCGTCGAGCTGACGATACGTCAGATCATCCACACCGCAGTCGCGTTCGGATATACGAACGCACCGTGACGGACGGCACAGGTTGGCCAAGGTCAACGTTGTCGGCCGCCGTGGCACACTTCGAGGTGTACGAAAGTCACGTACGCGCGCTCCGGGGTCGGTGAAAATCCGAACCGGCGGTTACAGTCCGCGACCCGGTCGATGCCCCACAGCACGTGGAGCGACGGCCGGCTGAACCGGTGGAATTCCGGTACCGACGGTTAAAGTCCGGATGGGAGGCAGCGCGCGGCGAGCGACTGCGGCATGTCCGCGTACCCACGGTGCGCCGACATCCCCGCCCGTCGATTCGTCGTGCCGTCCTGCCCGGAAACACCCCGGTGCCCCGCGTCGCAACGCGAGGAGGCACGAGGTGCAGGGCAACACCGTCCCGCCGGTCGACGAGGCCACCGCGATGCGCCGCGCCGTCGCCCTGGCAAGCCGCGCCCTCGGTCACACCAGCCCCAATCCCGTGGTCGGCTGCGTCGTGCTCGGCCCCGACGACACCGTGGTCGGCGAGGGCTTCCACACCCGCGCCGGCGCCCCGCACGCCGAGGTCGAGGCACTGCGCGCGGCCGGATCCGCGGCCCGCGGCGGCACCGCGTTCGTCACCCTCGAACCCTGCTCGCACACCGGCCGCACCGGCCCTTGCACCCAGGCCCTGATCGACGCCGGCATCCGCCGGGTGCGCTACGCGGTCGCCGACCCCAACCCGGCCGCGGCCGGCGGCGGCGCGGTGCTGCGCGCGGCGGGCATCGACGCCGAGGGCGGCCTGCTCGCCGCCGAGGCCGAGGCGGGCAACCGGGCCTGGCTGACCGCGACCCGACTCGGCCGCCCGCACGTGACCTGGAAGTACGCCGCCACCCTGGACGGGCGCAGCGCCGCCGACGACGGCAGCAGCCGCTGGATCACCTCCGCGGCCTCGCGCGCCGACGTACACACCCTGCGGGCGAGCGTGGACGCGGTGCTGGCCGGCTCCGGCACGCTGCTCGCCGACGATCCGCACCTGGCCGTGCGCGACGTGCCCGGCGCCCGGCAACCGCTGCGGGTGGTCGTGGACACGCACGCACGCACCCCGGCGACCGCCCGGGTCCTGGACGACGCGGCACCCACCCTGATCGCGGTCGGCCCCGACGCGGACGCCGACCACCTGCCCCGGGCCGTCGTACTGCGCGTACCACGCGCGGAGACCGGCCTGGACCTGCCCGCGCTGCTGAAGGAGTTGTACGCGCGCGACGTGCGCGCCGTGCTGCTCGAAGGCGGCCCCACCCTCGCCGGCGCGTTCGCCGCGGCCGGCCTGATCGACACCGTCGTGGGTTATCTCGCCCCGGCCCTGCTCGGCGCCGGACCCACCGCCCTGGGCCCGGCCGGAATCGGCACCATCTCCGAGGCGTTGCGACTGGACGTCGAAGACGTCGCCCGCCTCGGCACCGACATTCGCATCACCGCCCGCACCCGGCCGGAATCCGCCGGCCGAACGAAGGAGTCCTGACGCATGTTCACCGGAATCGTTGAGGAACTCGGCGAGATCGTGGCCATCGAGCGACTGACCGACTCGGCCCGGATCACCATCCGCGGCCCGGTCGTCACCACCGGTGCCCGGCACGGCGACTCGATCGCCGTCAACGGGGTGTGTCTGACCGTCGTGGACGACAAGGTCGACCCGGCCGAGGCCACCTTCACCGCGGACGTGATGCAGGAGACGCTGGACAAGTCGAGCCTGGGCGCGCTGACCACCGGCGCGCGGGTCAACCTGGAACGCCCGATGGTGCTCGGCGGGCGACTGGGCGGCCACCTCGTCCAGGGTCACGTCGACGGCACCGGCGAGATCCTCGCCCGCACCCCCGGCGAGGAGTGGGAGATCGTCGAGATCGCGCTGCCCGCGCACCTGGCCCGCTACGTCGTGGACAAGGGCTCGATCACCGTGGACGGGATCAGTCTCACCGTCGTGCGGGCACACGACGCGAGCTTCACCGTCAGCCTGATCCCGACCACGCTCGCGCTGACCACGCTCGGCGTCAAGACGGTCGGCGACCCGGTCAACCTCGAAGTCGACATCATCGCCAAGTACGTCGAACGGCTGGGCACGCACGGGCCCGGTACACAGGTGAGGGCATCGTGATCGGCTGGCTCAACGACGCCGCGTTCACCGTCGCCGACAAGCCGGTGCCGTGGTCCGACCTGCTCGGCCAGATCGCGTCGCTGGCCACCGTGGGGCTCGCGCTGCGCCGCAACCTGTGGGCGTGGCCCGTGCAGATCCTCGGCGCGGCCCTGCTGATCGCCGCCAACACCTCGGTGCACCTGGGCGGCAGCGCGATGCGCAACGTCGTCATCATCCTCGCGGCCGCCTACGGCTGGTGGCGCTGGGCCCGCGGGCGGCGCGACAGCGGCGAGGTGGAGATCCGCTTCGGGACCGGGTACGAGCGCATCGCACTGGTCGTGCTGATGGCGGCCGGCACCGTCGGCTTCGCGCTGCTGCTCGAACACACCGGCATCTCGTGGGCGCCGTGGCCGGACGCGTACATCTTCGTCGGCTCGGTCGTGGCGATGCTCGCCCAGGCCCGCGGCCTGTTCGAGTTCTGGCTGGTGTGGATCGCGGTCGACATGGTCGGCGTACCGCTGGCCTGGCAGCACGGCCTGGTGTTCAGCGGACTGGTCTACGGCGTCTTCTTCGTGATGTGCGTCGCCGGACTCGTCGACTGGTGGAACCGCTCCCGGCGGTACCGGGACAAGGGGGCTGCCCGCGTGGCAGATCGGCACCTGGAAGGGGCAACGGCGTGAAGACCAGCAGAGAAACCACCGACATCGAGGTGCCGGCGCAGAAGGCGGCACCGGACGAACTGGTGCTCGACACGATCGAGGACGCGATCAAGGCGATGGCCGCCGGCGAGGCGATCGTGGTCGTCGACGACGAGGACCGGGAGAACGAGGGCGACCTGATCTTCGCCGGCGAGTTGGCCACGCAGGCGCTGATGGCGTTCATGATCCGCTACTCCTCGGGCGTGGTCTGCGTGCCGATGCGCGGCGCCGACCTGGACCGGCTCAAGCTGCCGCCGATGACCGCCGTCAACGAGGACCGCAAGGGCACCGCGTACTCGGTCTCGGTGGACGCCAAGGACGGCGTGGACACCGGCATCTCGGCGGCCGACCGTACGCACACCGTGCGCCTGTTGGCCGACCCGAACACGTCGGCCACCGAGCTGACCCGACCCGGCCACATCTTCCCGCTGCGCGCGGTCGAGGGCGGCGTGCTGGTGCGCCCCGGACACACCGAGGCGGCCGTGGACCTGGCCGAGCTGGCCGGCCTGGCCCCGGTCGGGGTGATCTGCGAGGTGGTCAACGACGACGGCACGATGGCCCGGCTGCCGCAACTGGTCCCGTTCGCGCGCGAACACGGCCTCAAGATCGTCACCATCGCCGACCTGATCGCCTACCGCCGGCGCACCGAACGCACCATCGAGCGGGCCGCCGAGACCCGGCTGCCCACCGAGCACGGCACCTTCCGGGCGATCGGCTACCGCAGCACCGCCGACGGCGTCGAGCACATCGCGCTGGTGGCCGGCGACATCGGCGACGGCGAGGACGTGCTGGTGCGGGTGCACTCCGAGTGCCTGACCGGCGACGTGTTCGGCTCGCTGCGCTGCGACTGCGGTCCGCAGCTGGAGGCCGCGCTGGAGCGGGTCACCACCGAGGGCCGGGGCGTGGTGTTGTACATGCGCGGCCACGAGGGTCGCGGCATCGGGCTGATCCACAAGCTCCAGGCGTACCAACTCCAGGACGCCGGCCACGACACCGTGGACGCCAACCTGGAACTGGGCCTGCCCGCCGACGCCCGCGACTACGGCACCGGCGCGCAGATCCTGGTCGACCTGGGTGTGCGCTCGATGCGGCTGCTCACCAACAACCCGGCCAAGCGGGCCGGCCTGGAGGGCTACGGCCTGGAGATCACCGGCCGGGTCGCGCTGCCGGTGCACGCGACCGCGGACAACCTGCGCTACCTGCTCACCAAGCGCGACCGGATGGGGCACGACCTGCCCTGGCTGGACCCCACCGACGAGGCCGCGACCGCGCCCTCGGTCGGCGAGGTCGCCGACGTCGTCGACGCGAAGGGCCACGCGGTCAGCACCGCCTGACCGGGCCCGACCTCACCCGTACCGGTGAAACGCGCGCGGCGCCGTCCCCGCCGCGCCGATAGGTTCGACCTGCTCGACGCGGCGGAATCGATCCGCGGAATTCGATCCGCGGAAGTTCGATCCGCGGAAGTTCGATCCGCAGCACTCCACCACCGCATCCAGGCTTCCAGCCGTTCCAGCCGAAGGACACCGACAGACATGAGTGGCGCAGGAGCCCCGAAACTGACCGTCGAGGGCTGCCGTGACCTGCGCGTGGGCGTGGTCGCCGCGCAGTGGCACACCACCGTGATGGACGGGCTCGTGGACGGGGCCCTCAAGGCCCTGAGCGAGCTGGGCATCACCGAACCCACGCTGATCCGCGCTCCCGGCGCGTTCGAACTGCCCGTGCTGGCCAAGGCGCTGGCCGGGCGCGGCTACGACGCGGTGATCGCGCTCGGCGTGGTCATCCGCGGCGGCACCCCGCACTTCGAGTACGTGTGCTCGGCCGCCACCGACGGCCTGACCCGGGTCGCGCTGGACACCGGCGTGCCGATCGGCTTCGGGGTGCTCACCTGCGACACCGAGGAGCAGGCCCTGGACCGGGCCGGCCTGTCCGGCTCGCACGAGGACAAGGGCCGCGAAGCGGTGGAGGCGGCCGTCGCGACGGCGATGGCGTTGCGTACGCTCTCCGAACCGTGGCGTTCGGCCTGATCGGTCGCACCGACCGGGCGTTCACCCGCCACGTCACCCACAACCACGCGATGGGCACCATGAAGACGTTTGAACAGCTTTTCGACGAGCTGCGGGCCAAGGCCGCCTCGGGCCAGGAGGGCTCGCGCACGGTCGAACTCGTCACCGCCGGCGTGCACACGATCGGCAAGAAGGTCGTCGAGGAGGCCGCCGAAGTGTGGATGGCCGCCGAGCACGAGGGCGCCGACCGCACCGCCGAGGAGATCTCCCAGCTCCTCTACCACCTCCAGGTGATGATGGTCGCTCGCGGCATCTCGCTGGAGGACGTATACGCTCACCTGTGACGGCCGCCGTCTCCGGCCCGTGGCCCGGGCCGGGGACGCCGCCGTACCCGCAACCTCGTTCGGCACTTCCCGAAGGGTCATTTCATGCTGCGCATCGCCGTCCCCAACAAGGGTTCCCTCTCCGAGCCTGCGTCGGCGATGCTCCATGAGGCCGGCTACCGCCAGCGCAAGCACTCCAAGGAACTGGTCCTCACCGACCCCGACAACAACGTCGAGTTCTTCTTCCTGCGCCCGCGCGACATCGCCATCTACGTCGGCTCCGGCCGGCTCGACGCCGGCATCACCGGGCGCGACCTGCTGATGGACTCGGGCGCCGAGGCCGAGGAGATCCTGCAACTGGGGCTGGCCCAGGCCACCTTCCGCTACGCCGCGCCCGCCGCGCTGGCACGCGAGCTGGCCGGGCAGGGCAAGAAGGGCCTGGCCGGGCTGCGGGTGGCGTCCTCCTACATCGGGATCGTCGAGCGCGACTTCGCCGAGCACGACATCGAGGCCGCCGCGCTGGTCAAGCTGGACGGCGCGGTGGAGACCGCGATCCAGCTCGGCGTCGCGGACGTGATCGCCGACGTCGTGGAAACCGGCACCACGCTCGCGCAGGCGGGCCTGGAGGTGTTCGGCGAGCCGATCCTGCGCTCGGAGGCGGTGCTCATCCGGCGCGCCGGCGCGGAGAGCTCGCCCGCGCTGGAACAACTGGTGCGCCGGCTGCGGGGCGTCCTGGTCGCACGCAGCTACGTGATGATGGACTACGACATCCGGGTCGAGCGGGTGGAGGCGGCGGTCACGCTGACCCCGGGCCTGGAGTCGCCCACGGTCAGCCCGCTGCACAACGAGGGCTGGGTCGCGGTGCGCGCCATGGTCCCGCGCAAGAACGCCCAGCAGATCATGGACGACCTGTGGGAGATCGGCGCCCGCGCGATCCTGGTCACCGGCATCCACGCCTGCCGCCTCTGAACCCGATCGGTCCGTCACCGCGTGCGGTGGCGGACCGATCACCTCTCTCACCCCGGAGAACCGTTCCGCCATGAGCACCCCCACCCCCGCCGCCGACCTCCCGCGCACCTGGTACGCCCGGCGCAGTCGGCTCATCACCGCCGTGCTCGGCGTGGTCATCCTGGTCGGGCTCTGCGTGCTCGCGGTGATGTTGCCGGAAAAGGGCGGTTGGGGATTCGGCTCGCGGCTCGGCGTCGCGTGCACCGGGGTGCTCGGACTCGCCGCGATGATCATGCTCGGCCGGCCGAAGGTGGTCGCGGCGGCGGGCGGGGTGACCGTGGTCAACCTGCTGCGCACCACCCATCTGGAGTGGGCCCAGGTCGTCCGGGTCTACCTGCGCCAGGGCGACCCCTGGGTCTACATCGACATGTCCAACGGGGACACCCTGCCGGTGATGGGCATCCAGACCTCCAACGGCAAGGCCGAGGCGATCACCGCCGCGCGCGAGCTGCGCTCCCTGGCGGAGAAGTACGGCACCGCCCCGAGCACGGCGTAGTAGGCCCCGTCCCGCGCGCTACGGCCTGGGCACGTTGCGCAGGTTCGACCGGGCCATCTGGACCATCCGGCCGACGCCGCCGCTGAGGACCGTGCGGCCCGCGCTGAGCGCGAAGCCCTGGATCTGCTCGGCGGTGACCTTGGGCGGGATGGACAGCGCGTTCGGGTCGGTGACGATGTCGACCAGCGCCGGGCCCTTGTGCGCGAACGCGTCCCGCAACGCGCCGCGGACCTGCTTCGGCTTTTCCACCCGCACCCCGAACGCACCCGCCGCCCGGGCGATCGCGGCGAAGTCCGGGTTCTTGTTCGTCGTCCCGAACGGTTCGAGCCCCGCCACCATCATCTCCAACTCGACCATGCCCAGCGACGAGTTGTCGAACAGCACGATCTTCACCGGCAACTCGGACTGCACCAGGGTCAACAGATCACCCATCAGCATCGAGAAGCCGCCGTCGCCGGAGATCGACACGACCTGTCGGCCCAGGTCCAGGAACTGCGCGCCGATCGCCTGCGGCAGCGCGTTGGCCATCGAGCCGTGCGAGAACGAACCGATGACCCGACGCCGCCCGTTCGGGGTCAGGTAGCGCGCTGCCCACACGTTGCACATGCCGGTGTCGACGGTGAAGATCGCGTCGTCGGCGGCCTCCTCGTCCAGGATCGAGGCGACGTACTCCGGGTGGATGGGCACATGCCTGTCCACCTTGCGGGTGTACGCCTTCACCACTCCCTCCAGGGCGTCCGCGTGCTTCTTGAGCATGCGATCCAGGAAGCGACGGTCGGTCTTCTCGCGCACCATCGGGGTCAGCGCGCGCAGCGTCTCGCGCACGTCCCCCCACACCGCGAGGTCCAGCTTGGTCCGTCGACCCAGGTGCGCGGGCCGGACGTCCACCTGCACCGTGGACACGTCCTGCGGCAGGAACGCGTTGTAGGGGAAATCGGTGCCCAGCAGGATCAGCAGATCCGCCTCGTGCATCGCCTCGTAGGCGGCGCCGTAGCCCAGCAGACCCGACATGCCCACGTCGAACGGATTGTCGTACTGGATGTGTTCCTTGCCGCGCAGCGCGTGCCCCACCGGCGCGTTGACCCGGTCGGCGAACGCCATCACCTCCTCGTGCGCGCCCGCCGTGCCCGCGCCGCAGAACAGGGTGACCCGCTCGGCCTCGTCGATCATCCGGGTCAACGTGGCCAGGTCCGCGTCACCGGGGCGCACCGCCGGCAGCGACGTGGGCAGCGCGACCTGGTACGTCCGCTCCGGCGCGGGGCGGTCCGCCACATCGCCCGGAAGGGTGACCACCGACACCCCGCCCAGGCCCACCGCGTGCTGGATCGCCGACTGGAGCACCCGGGGCATCTGCTCGGGCGTGCCGATCATCTCGCTGTAGTGGCTGCACTCGACGAACAGGCGTTCGGGATGCGTCTCCTGGAAGAACGCGGTGCCGATCTCGCCGCTGGGGATGTGCGACGCGAGTGCCAGCACCGGCGCGTGCGAGCGGTGCGCGTCGAACAGGCCGTTGATCAGGTGCAGGTTGCCCGGGCCGCAACTGCCCGCACAGGCGGCCAGCCGACCGGTGAGCTGCGCCTCGGCGCCGGCGGCGAACGCGGCCACCTCCTCGTGCCGCACATGCACCCAGTCGATCGCGGCGTTGCGCCGAACGGCGTCCACGATCGGGTTGAGGCTGTCGCCCACCACGCCGTACAGCCGACGCACGCCGGCATGGGCGAGGATGTCCACGAACTGCTCGGCGACGCTCTGCTTGGCCACGGGAGACCCTTTCGTCCTGCTCGACCGGCGGCCGGGCGCGTGCTGCCGCGCTCGCCCCTCGGCGGACAAACGACGACCGGATCAGCCCTACCCGCGCGCCGCCCGGCTATCCCCGGCCGTCCGCCAGATCCCCGTACGCCTGGAACAGGTCGGACAGGCGCAGCGTGGTCAACTCGGCCAGATCCGGCCCCTCCGGCAGCTCCACCAGGCGCACGTCGCGATACATACAGCACTTCTCGTACAGGGTGCGCACGAAGCGGGCGTTGCCCAACTCGTCGATCCAGCCCTGCTCGCGCACGTGGCCGGTGATGCTGCGCAGCTCGGCCGCCGCGTCCTCGTCCCACGCGTCGCCGCCGGCGGCCGCCATCACCTCGGCGATCCGGGCCAGGTCCTCGGCGCCGTAGGAGGGGAACTCGACCCGGGTGGTGAACCGCGACATCAGGCCCGGATTCGAGGTGAGCAGCCGATCCATGCCCTCCGGGTAGCCGGCCAGGATGATCACCAGCCGGTCCCGGTCGTCCTCGGCCCGCTTGAGCAGCACTTGGAGCGCCTCGTCGCCGTACGCGTCGCCCTTGGAGTAGCCCACGTTGGTCAGGCCGTACGCCTCGTCCACGAACAACACGCCGCCCAGCGCCGAGTCGATCAACTCGCTGGTCTTGACCGCGGTCTGGCCCAGGTACTCGCCGACCAGGTCGGAGCGCTGCGCCTCGACCAGACGGTCGCTTTCCAGCAGGCCCAGTGCGGCGAAGACCCGGCCGAGCAGCCGGGCGACGGTGGTCTTGCCGGTGCCGGAGGGGCCGGAGAAGACGAAGTGCCGCTTGGGGGCCTGTGCGGGCAGGCCCTGGGCCTCGCGCAATCGGGCCATCCGCATCTGCGCGGACAACGCGCGCACCTGCCGCTTGACCGGCTCCAGGCCGACCATCGACTCCAGTTCGGCCAGTACCAGGGCGAGTTCCTCGGGCGCGGCGGCCGGGCGCATCGGCGCGGATCGGCCGGCCGCGCGCACGTCCGCGTCGGGCTGCGGGTCGAGGTCGGCCTCGTCCGGGATCGGGTCCGGCTCGCGCTCGACCTCGGCGGCGGGCGGTGGGCCGGCGGGTGGGGGAGCGGTCGCGGGTATCGGCGGCAACACGTCCGGGAGCGGGCCCCGGCCGACCACGGGACCGGCCAGGCGTGCGGTCATCCCGCCGTACTCGTCGAGCGGTTCGCCGGCCGCCAGCGAGGACAACCGCGCGGCCGTGTCCATGAACGAGGGGTCCGCCTGGTGCACGGCTCGATACAGCGGCAACGCGGCCGGGGTGCGGCCGGTCTCCTCGTACGCGCGGGCGAGCCAGTAGCGCAGCTCCTTGCGCTGCGGGTGCTCCGAGCGGCAGCGCACCAGGGCGGTGGCGAGCACCTGTTCGGCCTTGGCGTACAGACCCAGGCGGACCCGGGCCATGCCGGCGAACAGGCCCGCCTCCACGCCCAGCAGCGCGTCGTCGTCCAGGCCCGCGGTGTGCCGGAGCAGTTGTTGCCAGTCCTTGCCCAGGTAGGCGCGGCAGGCGAGGAGGAAGCGGGTGGCCGCGTCCTGGTCGGCGGGCGGGCACAGGGCCAGCGCGGCGTCCAGCTCGGGCAGGTGGCGCCCGTCCAACCAGTGCGAGGCGTGCGCGAGCGCCAGGTCGCGCGGGGTCTCCAGGACCAGTTGCACCCACCAGCCCAGCCAGTACCAGGAGTTGAGTGGCCGGCCGTATTTCGCGCGTTGCTCGCCGAAGCGTTCTCGATGGGTGTGCATGGCCACCACGGCGGTGGCCACCTCCACCTTGAGCGCATGCAGCCCCAGCCAGGCGTCGGCCATGCCCGGGTCGGCCTCGACCGCGGCCCGGAACTGCACCTCCGCCTGGCCGTATTCGCCGGCGACGTAGGCGTCCATGCCGCGCAACCAGGCCAGTTCGGCCGGACTTCCGGTGCGTGCGCCACGTTCGGTCTGTCCCACGGTGGACCCCCCTTCCCCCGGCCGGTCCTCTCCGCGTGCCCGTGTCCCCGAGGGGACTTCGAGAGGATGTCGGCCCGCTGCCGATGAATCCCGGTGCGTCCATTCCGCCCGATCGGCGACGCCCCTTAGAGCCTCTCCCGTTCCGCTGCCCGTCACGCCGACTCGCCGGCGGTCACGGATGGTGTCCGCGCCGCCACGCGTTCGTCCCCGCGCATCGTACCGAGCGGGACCCGGCAATCCGAGGGGCGAACGGTATTTGGGGTGGTGAGGTGTGCCCTCGGTGGCGAACGGGAGGGTACCCGGGGACCCGAACGCCCCGGGGGCGGGCGCCGATCCGAGCGGCGCGAGACGAGGAAGCCCCCGGTCGCGGGGGAACGACCGGAGGCTTCGTCTCGACGCGGGGCCGGGGGAGGAATCGGCCTTCCGTCGGACCGCAAGCTATGGCGATCCGGACACAACGGTCAAGCACGCCACGCCGGGAAATCTCCGGACGCAATGCGAACTCCCCTGAACGGTCGACGGATCGGGGATCGTGCGCCCCGCGCACTCCGGGAGTGCACTGCCCGCACGCTCTCCGCGATGCTGACGCGCTCGTGTTCGTGACGCTACGGTCGGTGGATGGGCAACCTCGGGGACGCGGGCGGAACGGCAACCGGGGGCGAACCACCGCTTCGTCCCGGTGACAAGAGTGGCGGCGGGAGCGGCAGCGCGCGAGCGGTGGTGGCCGGCGCGGCCCCGCGCCGGCTGCCGCCGCGGCGCCGCAAGGCGGTGGGCGGCGGGGCGAGCGCACCCGAGCCGACCTCGGTGCCGCAGGCCCGGGTCGCGGGGGCGTCGACGGCGTGGGACGCGGGCGAGGACCCGCACCCGGCGTCGGGTTCGGCCGGGGGGTCGACCGGCGCCCTGGCTCCGGCGGCTCCCGCACCGGCGAAGGTCCCGCGCCCGGCCGGCCGGCCGATCGTGGAAACCGCGGTCGGGCTCGCGGGTCGACTCGCCCAGGCCGCGTCGGACGCCAAGTACCGCAGCGACCTGATGCGCGACCTGCTGACCGGACGCGGCACCGACCTCACCGGCTGGACCGCGTTGCCCGGCGGCCCGTTGCTGGTCGTGGTCGCCGAGGCCGACCCGGCCGCGGCGGGCGGCGACGCGCGGGCCGTCCGAGCCGGGCAGGAGGCACTGGCCCTGGCCTGGTCCACCGCGCTCGCCGCCCGGGCGCCCGAGGCGGCCGTCGCGGCGTATCCGCGCGAGGTGGTCGCCCTGCTCGGCGCGCCCGACGACGGGCAATCCGCCCGGCTGGTGGCCGAACTCGCGGCGGTGGTGCACGCGGAGTGCGCCGGCGTGATCCGCTCGTTCACCACCGGCATCAGCCGACCGGCGCACTCGCTGGACGCGTTGCCGACCGCGTACGAGCAGGCCCGGCGTGCGGTGGCGGCGGGCCGGCGCATCCATGGGCCCGGCGCGGTGGCGGACTTCGATCGACTGGGGGTCTTTCGGCTGCTGAGCCTGATCCCGGATCCGAGCGAGCTGGACCGCTTCGCGCGCGAGGCGCTGCGATCGTTGGCCCATCCGCGCGATCCGGAGGCGGCGGACCTGCGGAACACGTTGCAGGCACTGCTGGACACCAACCTCAACGTCGCCGAGACCGCGCGCCGGCTCTACGTGCACTACAACACGTTGCGATACCGGATCACCAAGCTGGAGCGGTTGTTGGGACCGTTCACCCAGGATCCGCATCTGCGGTTGAATCTGATGATCGCGCTGCAGATCGTGCGCATGCAAGGCGGCTGAGAGCGCCCGCAGTTGCCGCCCGTCGGGCGCCCGTCGCGTGGCCGGCCCGGTTCGTGCGCACGCGAGCGGCGCGCCGGCGACGGGTCTGCTTGACTGTGCACGATATTCGGGCACGGCGTGGTGTGGGGAGTGGGCATGGGTGCGCTGGATGGCGTCAAGGTGGTCGAGCTGGCCGGGATCGGACCCGGACCGTTCGTCGGAATGATGTTGGCCGACGCGGGCGCCGAGATCGTTCGGGTCGATCGGCCCGGCGGCGCGACGATGCCCTCGATGGTGGTCGGGCGCGGGCGGCTGGGCACGCTGGAGGTCGACCTCAAGGATCCGGCCGCGCGGGACTCGGTGCTGCGCCTGATCGCCGGCGCCGACGTGCTCGTCGAGGGCTTCCGCCCGGGTGTCGCCGAGCGGCTCGGCCTGGGGCCGGACGTCTGTCTGGAGCGCAACCCCGCCCTCGTCTACGCCCGGATGACCGGCTGGGGGCAACACGGGCCGCTCGCGCCGCGGGCCGGGCACGACATCAACTACATCTCCATCTCCGGGGTGTTGCACTCCTTCGCGCGCACCGGCGAGCGCCCGGTGCCGCCGCTGAACCTGGTCGGGGACTACGGTGGCGGTGCGATGTTCTGCGCGTTCGGCATCCTCGCCGCGCTCGTGGCCGCGCGCACGTCCGGACGCGGCCAGGTCGTCGACGCGGCGATGACGGACGGCTCGGCGCTGCTCAGCGCGTTCATCCACGGCATGCGCGGGCTCGGCGGCTGGGCGGGCGAGCCGGGGAGCAACCTGCTCGACACCGGTGCGCCCTTCTACGACGTGTACACCACCGCCGACGGCCGGCACCTCGCCGTCGGTGCGATCGAACCGCAGTTCTACGCCCTGCTGTTGGCCGGACTCGGGCTCGCCGACGAGGAACTCCCGGAGCAGATGGACCGGGCCGGCTGGCCGCTCCTGCGCGAGCGGTTCGCCGCGGTGATCGCCGGTCGCACCCGGGACGAGTGGGCGGCGCTCTTCGAGCCGCTGGACGCGTGCGTGACGCCGGTGCTGACCTGGGAGGAGGCCGCCGAGCACCCGCACAACCGGGCCCGGGAGACCTTCGTCCACCCCGACGGCATGCTGCAACCCGCCCCCGCGCCGCGCCTGTCCGACACCCCGTCGACCGCCGGCGTCGCCTCGGACCGCATCGACCCCGCGATCCTCGAAGCCTGGGGTCTCGCCCCGGAAGAAGCCAAGAACCTGACCCAGGGCACCTGACCCGACAAGCCTCGCGCGGGGCCGCGAGGCCCCGCTCGGCGACCCGTGGCACCCCGGCCACATCGGCCCGCAAGGCAGCGGGTGGTGCGGGCGGAAACCCCCGCCCAAGCCACCCCCCCGGCCCACCCCAAGCCGGACCGCAACAGCGAATCATGGCACGCCCCATCGACCCGTGCCCGAAATTCCGCAACAAATGTTTCACCGCGTAGCGATCTCTCTACCATCGGTAGCCGCTGCTGCCGACCCACGCGAGGAACCATGGACACCACCGCACTCACCAGCCCCCTCGACGGGGCCTCCCTCCCGCGCCCCCGCGCAACCCCCACCGACGATCACATCGCGCGGCTGCTCGGCGAGACCGCTCCGGTACGGCAGCGCGTGCTCCGCCACACGGTCTACCGGGATCTCACCGACATCACCGCGATCCGGGTGTTCATGGAGCATCACGTGTTCGCCGTCTGGGACTTCATGTCCCTGCTCAAGAGCCTGCAACGGCGCCTGACCTGCGTCGAGATCCCCTGGGTGCCGCGCGGGGACGCGGAGATCCGGCGCATGGTCAACGAGATCGTGCTCGGCGAGGAGAGCGACACCACCTCGCTGGGCCCGCTCAGCCACTTCGAGCTCTACCTCGCCGCGATGGACGCCGCCGGCGCCGACACCCGCCCGGCCCGCCGCTTCCTGGGCCTGCTCGTCGACGCGGTCCCGGTGCCCGAGGCGGTCGCCGCGTGCGGCGCGCCCGCCGGTGCCGCCGCGTTCGTGACGCGAACCTGGCAGGTGGTCGAACACGCCCCGCTGCACTGCATCGCCGCGTCCTTCGCGCTCGGCCGCGAGGAACTCATCCCGCGCATGTTCGACCACCTCACCGCGCTGGACGACGGGTACGAGGGCCGGCTCGCGGTGTTCGGCGAATACCTGGCCCGGCACATCGAGGTGGACGGCGACGAGCACGGCCCGATGGCGCTGCGGCTGCTCGACCAACTGTGCGCCGCCACCGCCGACCCGGCCCGTGCGTGGCGGGAGAGCGCCGGCACCGTCACCGTCTCGCTGCGCGCCCGCGCCGACCTGTGGGACGCGGTCCGCGCGGCGATCGACGCGAATCGTTCTGCGGCCTGCTGATCCGGTTCCGACCGCCCGGAGCCGTGTGACGTGTCATATGTTGGGCGCGTGACCCACGACGCAGCCCTCTACCCCACAGACCGCCTCGGCCGCGCCCAGAAGGCAGCAGCCGACGCGGGACTGGACGCCCTGCTCATCTCGCCCGGCGCCGACCTGCGCTATCTCACCGGCTACGAGGCACTCCCGCTGGAGCGCCTGACCTGCCTGGTGGTGCCCGTCGGCGCCGATCCCTTCCTGGTCGTACCCGGCCTCGAGAAGCCCGCCGCCCTCGCGTCACCCGCGGGAGCGCTCGGCATCGACGTGGTCGGCTGGGCCGAGACCGACGACCCGTACGCGCTGATCGCCGACCGACTGCCCGCGGGCGTGACCCGGGTCGGCCTGGACAACCACATGTGGGCGGAGAAGGTGCTCGCCTTCCGCGCCGCCCTGCCCGCCGCCGAACAGTCGCTCGCCGGCGACGTGTTGCGCGAGCTGCGGATGCGCAAGTCCGCCGCCGAGGTGGCCGCGCTGCGCCGGGCCGGCGCCGCGATCGACCGGGTGCACGCCCGGGTGGGCGACTGGCTCCGGGCCGGCCGTACCGAGCGCGAGGTCGGCGCGGACATCGCCGACGCGATCATCGCCGAGGGCCACGTCCGAGTGGACTTCGTGATCGTCGGGTCCGGCCCGAACGCCGCGAGTCCGCACCACGAGCTGTCCGACCGGGTGATCGAGACCGGCGACGTGGTCGTGGTCGACATCGGCGGCACCACCGAGGACGGCTACTGCTCGGACGAGACCCGCACCTACAGCATCGGCGAGCCGCCCGCCGAGTTCCGCCGCTACTACGACGTGCTGGAGCGCGCCCAGGCCGCCCAACTGGCCGCGGTGCGACCGGGGTTGACCTGCGAGGCGCTCGACGCGGTCGGCCGCGACATCATCACCGAGGCGGGCTACGGCGAGTACTTCATCCACCGCACCGGCCACGGCATCGGCCTGGAGAGCCACGAGGAGCCGTACATCGTCGCGGGCAACAGCCTGCCCCTGGAGCCGGGCATGGCGTTCTCGATCGAGCCCGGGATCTACCTCCCGGGCACGCACGGCGCCCGGATCGAGGACATCGTGGTCTGCGGCGAGGAAGCCGGCGACCCGATGAACCTGCGCCCGCACGGCCTGGTCGTGTTGTAGCCGGGTGCGGCGGTCGACCCGCCC
>NZ_JBHZAV010000129.1:0-26605 GCF_042754445.1 Embleya sp. NPDC059213 | reverse complement strand
GGGACCTGCGGACACGATGGGGTTGCGGGACTGAGGTGGCCTCGGGCGCCGGCGGGGCTGGGTGGCCTCAAGCGCCGGCCGGGCTGGTTCGCCTCAAGCGCCGGCCAGGCTGGTGGTTGGTTGGGTTGGGTTGGGTTGGGTTCGTGCGTTGGGCGGGTCGGTGGTTGGTTGGGGTGGGGGTGTGTGGGGTGGGGTTGTGGGTTGGGTTGGGTGGTGGTGGGTGGGGGGTACGGTCGGGGGTTATGGAGATTTGGATCAATCCTGGTTGTTCGAAGTGTCGGTCGGCGGTGTCGATGTTGGATGCCGAGGGGGCCGAGTACACCGTGCGGCGCTATTTGGAGGAGCCGCCGACGGTGGTCGAGTTGGAGGCGGTGTTGGATCGGTTGGGGCTGGAGCCGTGGGACATCGTGCGGACCGGGGAGGCGGTTGCGGGGGAGTTGGGGCTCCGGGAGTGGGCGCGGGAGGCGGGTGAACGGGGGCGCTGGATCGCGGCGTTGGCGGAGCACCCGATTTTGATCCAGCGGCCGATCATCACCGCCGACGACGGCAGTGCCGTGGTGGCCCGTACGCCGGAGGCGGTCCGCTCGGTTCTGGATTGACGATGCCGCCCCGAGCCGGGCGGCCCGATGGTCCGAAGGATGTGGTCGGCGCTCGGCGGAGCGGGTGGAAAACGCGAGACATTTGTCTGGTTAAGGTGATTTGGGTGTATTGCCGCATACCTTGACGTCATGATCTTCTCGGTGGCCTCGTACTTCGTGGTCGCGGCCATCGCCCCGTGGCTGGTCCGCCGCCTCGGGCGAAACGCCTTCCTCGTGCTCGCCGCGCTGCCGGCGGCGACCACGGGGTGGGCGTTCGCCCGGGCCGGCTCGGTGTTCGACGGCCGGCCCGAGTTCGAATCGCGCGAGTGGATTCCCGAACTCGGCGTCTTCCTGGCGTTTCGTTGCGACGCGCTCGCGCTGCTGATGGTCTTCCTCGCGGCCGGCGTGGGAGTTCTGGTCCTGGTCTACTGCGCGCGCTACTTCGCGACCGACGAGCCCGGGCTCGGCGCGTTCGCCGGCGTCCTGGTCGCCTTCGCCGGGGCGATGATCGGCCTGGTCACCACCGACGACCTGATCCTGCTGTACGTGTTCTGGGAGCTGACCACGGTCTTCTCCTACCTGCTGATCGGCCATCGCAGCGAACACCGCGGCTCGCGCCGGGCCGCGATGCAGGCGCTGACCATGACCACGTTCGGCGGCCTGGCGATGCTGGTCGGCCTGATCCTGCTCGGCGAGAAGGCGGGCACCTACCGGCTCTCCGAGATCCTCGCCGCCCCGCCCGGCGGCACCGTGGTCACCACCGCGATCGTGCTGATCCTGGTCGGCGCGCTGTCCAAGTCGGCGATCGTGCCGTTCGGTTCCTGGCTGCCCGCGGCGATGGCGGCGCCCACCCCGGTCAGTGCCTACCTGCACGCCGCCGCGATGGTCAAGGCCGGCGTGTACCTGGTCGCCCGGCTGGCCCCCGGATTCGCCGAACTCGCGCCGTGGCGACCGATCGTGCTGATCACCGGCTGCGCGACGCTGCTCCTGGCCGGTTGGCGGGCGTTGCGCGAGGACGACCTCAAGCGGGTGCTCGCCTACGGCACGGTCAGCCAACTCGGCCTGCTGATCGTGGTCACCGGCGCGGGCAACCGGGACGCGGCGCTCGCCGGGATCGCGATGCTGGTCGCCCACGCCCTGTTCAAGGCCACGCTGTTCCTGGTGGTCGGCGTCATCGACCACGCGGCAGGCACCCGGGACCTGCGCCGACTCTCCGGCCTGGCCCGGACCATGCCGATCACCTGCCTGGTCGCGGTGGTGGCCGCGCTGTCCATGGCCGGACTGCCGCCGATGGTCGGATTCGTCGCCAAGGAAGCGGTCTACCAGGCGTTCCTGCACCGGGGGCGCACCGACACCATCGTGCTCGGCGTGCTGGTCGCCGGGTCCGCGCTGACCGCCGCCTACAGCCTGCGCTTCGTCTGGGGCGCCTTCGCCCGCAAACCCGACGTGGCCGACACCCGATGCGAACCGCCGGGCGGACTGCTGCTCGGCCCGGCCGCCCTGCTCGGCGTCGGTTGCCCGGCCCTGGGATTCGCCGCGCAGTCGCTGGACCACTGGATCTCCTCGTACGCCGACCTGTTCCCGTCCACCGGATCCGACTACCACCTGGCCCTGTGGCACGGCCCGGGTACCGCGCTGACCCTGTCCGCCGTCGCGATCTGCGTGGGCATCGGGCTGTTTCTGGCCCGCGAACCGGTGCTGCGCCTGCAATCGGCCACCGCCCGGATCGAACCCTCGCGCCTGTACGACGCGCTCGTGCACGGTGTGGACCGGGGTGCGCTGCAACTGACCGGTACCACCCAACGCGGCTCGATGCCGGTCTACCTCGGGGTGATCCTGCTCAGCCTGATCGCGATCACCACCGCGACCGCGCTGGGCAACCTCCCGCTGCCGTTCCCGCATTCGCCGCGCTGGTCGGACTCGGCCGCGCAGATCGTGGTCGGCCTGCTCGTCATGGGCACCGCGCTGATCGCCGCCGGCACCCGGGACAGGCTGCCCGCGGTGCTCCTGGTCGGCGTCACCGGCTACGGCTGCGCGACGTTGTTCGTGCTCCAGGGCGCTCCCGACCTCGCCCTGACCCAGGGCCTGGTCGAGACGGTCAGCGTGGTGGTGTTCCTGCTCGTGCTGCGCCGACTCCCGCGCCGGTTCGCCCGAACCACCCGGCCCGGCCGCAGGGCCGTGCACATCGCCCTGGGCGTACTCACCGGCGCGGTGCTCGCGGGCGTCGCCGTCTCCGCGTTCGCCGCCCGGACCCGGCCGCCGGTGTCCCGGGTGTTCGCCGCCGCCGCGAAGGAGGCGGGCGGCAAGGAGATCGTCAGCGTGCTGCTGGTGGACATCCGCGCCTGGGACACGATGGGCGAGATCTCCGTGCTGGCGGTCGCCGCGATCGGCGTGACCAGTCTGATCTTCGTCCGCCGCGACCGCGGCCTGCCCCGACTCGGCGACCGCGCCCCGGAACCGGCCGAGCCCGGCGGAAGCGGCCCCGGGAGCACCGCCGGAAGCAGTGCCCACCGCCCCGCAGTACCCGCGCCCGCCCCCACCCCGCCGCCGGCGCGGGTGCCCTGGCTGGCCGCCGCCGACACGCTCGCCCCCGAGCGGCGCACGGTGCTCTTCGAAGTGGTCGCGCGCGTCGCGTTCCCGACCGTCCTGGTGTTGTCCCTGTACTTCCTGTTCAGCGGACACTCCACGCCGGGCGGCGGGTTCGCGGGCGGCATCACCGCCGGACTCGCCCTGCTGGTGCGCTATCTCGCGGGCGGGCGGTACGAACTGGCCGAGGCCGCGCCGCTGCCCCCCGGCCGGCTGCTCGGCACCGGCCTGGTGATCGGCGCGGGCGTCGGTCTGGTCGGCCTGATCGCGGGCGGCTCGGTGCTGCGCAGCACGGTGCTGGACGCCACGCTGCCGCCCTTCGGCGACGTGCACATCGCGACGTCCGTGTTCTTCGACATCGGCGTCTACCTGCTCGTGGTCGGCCTCGTGCAGGACGTACTGAGCGCGCTCGGCGCGGAGTTGGACCGACGCATCGAACAGACCCGGGACCGGGACGCCGAACGAACGGTGATCGTATGAAGAGCCCGACCATGATCCTGGTACTGACCGCCGCCGTGCTTGTGGGCGCCGGGGTCTACCTGGTGCTCGAACGCAGTCTGACCCGGGTGTTGCTCGGCGTGGTGCTGATCGGCAACGGCGCCAACCTGATCGTGCTCGCCGGCGGCGGTCGCGCGGGCGGCGCGCCGGTGCTGGGGGTGACGCTGCCGTTCGCGATGAACGACCCGCTGCCCCAGGCGATGGTGTTGACCGCGATCGTGATCACGCTCGCGGTGACCGCGTTCGTGTTGTCGATGGTGCATCGACACTGGGAACTGACCGGATCCGACGAGATCCAGGACGACACCGAGGACCTGCGGGTGGCCCGCCGCGCCGAGCGGGGTGACCTGCGCAGCGAACATCGGCGACTGCGACGGGAGTTGCGCCGGCAGACCGCGGATCGCCGGGCGGTGGTGCGGCGCCTGGGGATCGAGGCCCGGGCCAACTACGACGCCGAGTGCCGACGACTCGGGGTGGACCGGAACGGGCACGGCGGTCGACCGGAGGCGCAGCGGATCGCCCGCGAACGACGCGCGGAACTGCGCCGGCGACTGCGCGGGATCAAGTCCGAACACCGGATCCAACAGGCCGAGTTGCGGGCCAGGTTCCGGCGGGCGCGGCGCGAGTTGAATCGGCAGGCGCGGGCCGAACGGGCGGCCGTGGCCCGCGCGGACAGTGTGGTGGACGCGGTGCCCGACACCGAGTTCCCGCGCGGTGCCGGAGAACCCGCCGGTCCCGAGCGGGGTCGGGACCGGCCCGCGCGATGAACCACCTGGTGCCGCTCCCGGTCCTGCTGCCGCTGTTCGGCGCCGGCCTCATGCCGGCCATCGGCGGCCGACTGCCGCGCGGCCGGCGGCTGATCAGCGTCGGGGTGCTGACCGCCGTGCTCGGCGTGGCGATCGCCCTGCTGGTGGCGGCCGATCGGGACGGCCCGGTGGTGGCCCGGATGGCCGGGTGGCCCGCGCCGACCGGGATCGTGCTGGTGGCGGACCGGTTGTCCGCGCTGATGCTGGTGGTCTCCTGCGCGGTCACCCTCGGCGTGCTGGTCTATTCGATCGGCCAGGGCCGCGCGGACGAGGACGAGGCCACGCCGCTGTCGGTGTTCCACCCCACCTATCTGATCCTGGTCGCGGGCGTGGCGAACGCGTTCCTGGCGGGCGACCTGTTCAACCTCTACGTGGGCTTCGAGGTGTTGCTCGCGGCCAGCTACGTGCTGCTGACCGTCGGCGGCACCGCCGCCCGGGTGCGCGCGGGCGCCGGCTACGTGGTGGTCGGCCTGCTGTCCTCGGTGGTGTTCCTGTCCGCGATCGCGATGGTGTACGCGGCGACCGGCACGGTCAACCTGGCCCAGCTCGCGGTGCGGCTGCCCGAGGTCGACCCCGGCGTGCAACTGGTTCTGGAGTCGATGTTGTTGATCGGATTCGGGGTCAAGGCGGCGGTGTTCCCGCTGTCCGCGTGGTTGCCCGACTCGTACCCGACCGCGCCCGCGCCGGTGACCGCAGTGTTCGCCGGACTGCTCACCAAGGTCGGGGTGTACGCGATCATCCGGGTGCAGACGTTGTTGTTCCCGGACGGGCGATTGCGCGAACTGCTGCTCGTGGTGGCCGCGGCGACGATGATCGTCGGCATCCTGGGCGCGATCGTGCAGAGCGACCTGAACCGGCTGTTGTCCTTCACACTGGTCAGCCACATCGGGTACATGGTCTTCGGGATCGCGCTGGCGAGCGCGGCGGGCCTGGCCGGCACGGTGTTCTACGCGGTCCACCACATCACCGTGCAGACCTCGCTGTTCCTGGTCACCGGGCTGATCGAGCGGCGCGGTGGCAGTACCGACCTGGGTCGACTGGGCGGGCTGGCGCGGATGTCGCCGGCGCTCGCGGTGTTGTTCTTCGTACCCGCGATGAACCTGGGCGGGATCCCGCCGCTGTCCGGCTTCCTGGGCAAGTGGTTGTTGTTGCGGGCGGGTGCGGAGATCGGTTCGGTGGCGTCGTACCTGTTGATCGGCGCGGCGGTGGCCACCAGTTTGTTGACGTTGTACGCGATGGCCCGGGTGTGGGGGCAGGTGTTCGGCAGTTCGCCGGACACCTCGGGGGCGACCGCGTACTCCTTCGGCGCGAGTCTGAGCGGACGCGACGTCGCGGCCACCAGCAGTGTGCTGCCGCGCGCGATGACGCTGGCGACCTGCGCGCTGGTCACGTTGGGCGTGGCGTTCACCGTGCTGGCCGGGCCGCTCGTCGCGCTGACCGAGCGCACGGGCAGCGAACTGGTGGATCGGGTCGTCTATATCGACGCCGTGCCGCTGCCCGGCGGGTTCGCCCGAGGGTCGGGTCGGTGACCGTGCGCCGGTTCCGGAGCCGGCCTCGGACCCGACGGATCTCGCCGCTGCTGGTCGGGTGGTTGATCGCGGTGTGGGTCGCGCTGTGGGGCACCCTGACCGTCGCCAACCTGCTCACCGGGCTCGTGATCGCGGTGTTGTCGTCGGTGCTGCTGCCGTTGCCGCCGGCGCACGACGGGTTGGCCTTCCGGCCGTGGGGACTGGTCCGGTTCGTGGTGCTGTTCGTGCTCGACCTGGTGCTGTCCTCGCTGCGGGTCGCCTGGCAGGCGCTGTGGCCGGGGCGGTTGCCGCGCAACTCGGTGGTGGGGGTCGAATTGGCCTCGCGTTCGGACCTGTTGCTCACCCTGACCGTGCTGGCGTTGAACGTGATGCCCGGCAGCATCGTGATCGAGATTCGCCGGGGTCGGCCCACCGTGTTGTTCATCCACGCGCTGGGCGCCGACACGCCTGCCTCGGTCGAAGCGGCGCGGCGGGCGGTGGTGCGCCTGGAGGCCCGTGTGCTCGCCGCGTTCGGCACCCGCGCCGAACGTGCCCGTTCGACCGGAACTCCCGGAGGTGGTTCATGAATCCGCTCATCGGCGGCACCGTGATCGTGCTGCTCGGCGCGGCTGCGGTGCTCGCCCTGGTCCGGCTCGTGCGCGGGCCATCGACGCTGGACCGGGCGGTCGCGGTGGACATGCTGCTCGCGGTGATGTTGGCCGCGGTCGCCGCGGAGGCCACCTTGAATCGGCACACCACGACCGTCCCGGTACTGCTCGCCTTGGCCCTGGTCGGCTTCCTGGGTTCGGTGTCGATCGTGCGCTTCTCGGCGCGCGAGGGCGACTGACGTGCGGGCCGGCGAGTTCGCCGACGGCGCGTCCGCGGTGTGCCTGCTCGTGGGCTGCGCGCTCGCGTTCGTCGCGGGGGTGGGACTGCTGCGCTTCCCGGACACGTTGTCGCGGATGCACACCGTGGCCAAGCCGCAGGTCCTGGGCCTGCTGCTGGTCACGCTCGGCCTGGGGTTGCGGCTGCGGCACGGGATCGACATCGGGATGCTGGTGATGGTGGCGTTCTTCCAACTGACCACCGTTCCGGTGGCGACCCACCTGGTGGGCCGCGCGGTGTACCGGTTGCCGCAACTGCCGACCGGGGACCTGGCCGTCGACGAACTCGCGGACGGGATCGACCCGAGGAGCGCGAACGGATAGTCGTATTTCACTCCGATGCGTGAGGTTGGCGGGTCGGTTCGGTGGATACCCGGGACGAGACAACCGTCGACCGAGGGCCCGTCGGGGCCCGCACGTCCGTCCCGGGTCCGCGGCGCGGGTGTGTTCGCGGCCCGGGACTCGGCGCGCCCGTACCCGGGTCGGTCGGGCCCGGGTACGGCCGTTCGGGGCCGCGCACGCCCCGGGCCGGGGACGGGGCCCTCGGTCGTACCCGCCGCAGAAAGGAATCCACGATGAATGCGGAACCCGGCGAGATCGACGAGTGCGCGGTGTCGGTGCCGGTCGGCACCGGGCCGTGCTCCGGCGTCGACCCGATCGGCGGCTGAGTCGTGTCGGAGCGGGTGGCGGTGGTGGTGGTCGGCGGGCACGAGAGCGCGAACGGCGCCGCGTTGCCCGACCTGTTCGGGGCCGAGGTGATCTCGGCGGCGTGCGGCCGGCAACTGCACCGGGCGGTGGGCGCGGCGCTGCGGGCGGGCGCGGAGCGGGTGTGCGTGGTGCCGGTCACGCTGGGCCGGGACCCGGGCCTGGCCGGGGCCGCGGCGCGGACGTTGCTCGCGCTGCCGGCGGCGGAGCGGGGCCGGGTGTTGCTGAGCCGCCCGTTCGCCGGTACGGAGCAGCTCACCCAATGGCTGCGCGCCGCCGCCGCGCGGGTGCCGGATCGGGCCGCGTTGCTGGTGGCGGCGCCGGCGGGGGACGGGCACGAGGACGCCGAGCTGTATCGGATCGCGCGCCTGGTGTGGCAACACGGCCCGCACCGGATCGTCGAGGTCGCGCTGATCGGCGGTGACCCGGATCTGGGCCGGGCCCTGGAGCGCTGCCGGGTACTGGGCGCGGCCCGGACCGTGGCGCTGGCCGCGTCCTTCGTGTTGCCGGCCGTGCCGGGCGTGGCCCCGCTGCTGTCGAGGCCGGCGGCGGCCGGGGTGCTGGCGGCCCGGGTCGGCTCGGCGGTCGAGCGCCTGCGGGTGCACGGCGACGACGGCCTCGCGGGGATCGGCCCGCGCACAACGCCGCCCGCCCACTCGGACGCGCGGGATCGTGCGCGGCCGCCGGTCCGCCCGCCCGGTCGCGAATCCGTGCCCGCGTTCCCCGTCGCCTAGGAGGTCCGAGCCCATGGTCACGGCCCAACCACAGCGGTACCTCTACCGCGATCACCCGGCCGAGGCGGCGGCGGATCGCCGCACCTCGATCGTGGCGGTGCGCAACACCGGCGACCGCGCGATCCGGGTCGGGTCGCACTTCCACTTCTTCGAGGTCGACCCGACGCTGGTCTTCGACCGGGCGGCGACCTTCGGGATGCGGCCGAACATCGCGGCGGGTACCTCGATCCGGTTCGAACCGGGCGGCACCCGGCAGGTGGAACTGCGCCCGTTCGCGGGCTCGGGACGCCTGGTCGGCTGCACCGAGCTGCCGCACGGGGCGGCGGCCGCCGCACAACCGGCCCGGCTGGGGGCGACGTTGCACGCGATCGAACACGGCCTCCGCGAGGCGCAGGCGCAGGCGGTGTCACAGGCGCAAGCCGGACGGGCCGATCCGGCGGTACCGGAGCCCGCCGCCGACGCCGCGCGGCCCGCGGTGGTGCGGGCGGACCGACCCGTCGGCCGGCCGATCCGCGGCAAGCCGGGCAGCCGGCCGCCGACCAAGCCCGGATCCACGCCGGGCCCGGGGCGAAGGGGCCCGCGCTGACCACACATCCCACCCGCGCCGCCGGTCGCGGCGGCCGGCGGCGGGACCGTTCGTGGGCCCGCGATCAGCCCTGGTGCGGATAGCTCATGCCGATTCCGAGCGTGGACTGCATCGGGAGCAGGCCGGTGCCGATCGTGTCCAGCACGGCGGGCAGGATCAGGTCGGCCAGTCGAGCCGCCTCGGCGGCGCCGATCGATTCCCAGGGCCGGGCGGCGAGTTCGTCGGTCAGCGCCTCGACCGAGTCGCGGCCGCTGCGACCCGCTTCGGTGGCCGTGCCGTCGGCGTTCAGCCACCCCCGGGCGACCAGGCGCCCGCGCGCCGCGTCCCACTCGTCGGCGCTCCACTGTCGGCTTGCGAACACCTCGGCCGGAGCGGCACCGGCGGCGCTGTGCGAGACGAGCGCCTCGACGCCGTCCAGACGGTGTGCCAGCAGCGCCGCGATGTGTCCGTCGCCCCGGTGTTCACGCAGCCGGGTGATCGCCTGCCACAACACCAGGTGCGGCTCGTCCGCCCACGGGAGTGCGGCATGCGCGGCGGCCAGCGGGCGACCGACGGTGTCGGCGGCCTCGGCCACCCGCCGGGTCAGCGCGGCGGCCTCGGCGATCTCCGGCGCGTGCACCCGCTCGCCGAGCGCCGAGCGCAGCGTGGCGTCGACCGCGCGCAGCCGGGCCGCGAGCACGTCGGCGGGGTCGGCGATCGACCAGACCCTCGGCACGTACCGGGCGACCATTGCCGGGCTGAAGCTGTAGAAGGTCGAGGTGACCAACTCGGCGGAGGCCGTCCCGAGGGCCGCGGCACGCATCGCGAAGTAGGCCGGCCATCGTTCGTCCACCGCGTAGCCGAGCGCCGCGAACTCCTCGAACATCTTCGGCGAGTAGTAGTGCAGCGCGTGCAACGGCTCCAGGGTCTGCCACATCCGGCGGACCAGCACGGCGTCCAGGGCCTTGTTCGTTTCGTTCGTCTCGTTCGTCGTGCTCATGTCGTGCAGTCCTCTTTCCGACTTCCGAGCGGCTCGCCCGGCGGGCAACTTGTCACTGACAAGATTGCTCTCGTGCTGCAAACTTGTCAATGCCTAGATCCCGGGTAGCATCGACCCATGAGCACCGGACGCCCCTATCACCACGGCGATCTGCGCCGCGCCGTACTCGCCGCCGCGCTGGACGTGGTGGCCTCGGACGGCATCGGCGCGATCAGCCTGCGCGATCTGGCCCGCCGCGCGGGCGTGTCGCACGCCGCCCCCGCGCACCACTTCGGCGACAAGACCGGGCTGCTCACCGCGATCGCCGCCGAGGGCTACGGCCTGCTCGCCGACGCGCTCGCCGAGGTCGTGCCCGGCGACGCGGACGCCCTGCGCGAACTCGGCGTGCGCTACGTGCGCTTCGCGCTCGCGCATCCCGCGCACTTCGAGGTGATGAACCGTCCGCACGCGGTCGACGGCGCCGACCCGGAACTGCTGCGGCAGCGGGCCCGGGCCGGTGAGTCGTTGCGCGGCGGCGTCGCGGGGGTGCCGGCCGAGCGCCGGGGCGATCCGGACCAGGCGGTGCTCGCCGCGTGGTCGCTCGCGCACGGCTACGCCACCCTGTGCCTGTCCGGTGGCATCCCGGCGGGAGCCGATCCGGCGGGCACCTTCCGGTCGCTGACGGGTCTGTTGTTCTCCGGGCCCGCGATGGAGTGACGCGCGGCGCGCCGGGCCCGGGGATTCGCCCGATTCGCCCGGAGGCAACGATTCCGGGCGTCGATGTGCACCATGTGTGACGGGAGGACTCTTGACCGTGATGTCGCCGTCCCGGTACACCTGGCAGTCGGGTCGAGCACGGCCCGCCCGATCCTCTGGAGATTCGCGCCTCGTCGAGCCGGGGACCTCCCGCGCCTCGATGCCGTGACCCGGTGCAGGCCGTGGCTCGTGACCGGGCACGCCACGCACGTGAACCCCCGCGGGCGTGGTGCCGACCCGGATCCAGCCGCCGCCGACGCGCACCTGCTCGGCGTGCGGGTCGGATCCGGGGAGGTGCCGTGCGATCGGGTGAGGGGAGATCGGGAATGCCGGAAGTGAGCGTCGTCGTCCCGCTCTACGGCGACCACGAGGCGCGCGGGGTGTTCGCCTCGGTCGCGGCGGCGTGGCTGGCGCAGAGCGTGTGCTGCGAGGTGGTGCTGGCGACGGCCGGCGACGCGGTGCCGGTCGTACCGCCGGATTTGGACGCGCGTCGCCGGGTGCGGGTGATCCGGGCCCCCGAGACGAGCCTGGCCGCCGGGTTGCTGCGCAACGTGGCGGCGGCTCGGGCCAGGGCGCCGGTGCTGTACCTGACCGATGCCGATGTGGCTCCGCTCGGGCGCGACTTCGTGGCCCGCGCGCTGGAGCTGGCGGCCGGCGGGGCGCTGGCCCAGCCGTGGATGTACCGGCTCGTCGGCGCCGCCGAACTGCCCGTCGGGTGGGCCGCGGTGGACCTGGTGCCGGTGGGCGAGGACCCGTTCTGCTTCGTCCGGGAGGACCCGGACGGCGTGCTGCGCGGGTTCCCGGACGAGCGGCTGGTCTGGGATCCGCCGCGGGCCGGGGCACCGGAGGGCGCCACCCCGCGGGCGTTGCCGCCGCCGCGGGCGCGGGCGCCCTACGGACCCCACAGCCGGTTGTGGCGCGCGCCCTACCAGTGGGGCGCGATGCTGGTGGACCGCCGGACCTTCGACGGGGTGGGCGGGTACTGCCCGCGATATCTGGGCTGGGGCGGCGAGGACGTCGACCTGCTCGCGAAGGTCGCCGCGCACACCCGGCTGCGCCGCGGCCGGCAGCTCGATCGATCCTGGAGCTGCCTGCACTTCGAGCACCGCACACCGTACGACGGAACCGAGCAACAGGCGTCCAACGAACGCCTGTTGGCCGCGCGGATCGCGGCCGGTCCGGACGCGATGATCGAACAGGACCTGGCCGCGCACGCCGACCCGGGCGGCATGCCCCAGGGCCATTGAGCCCGCACCGCCCGCCGCGACGGTGCCGGCCCGAGCCGACCCGGCTATCGAGTCCGGTCGAGCCGATCCCGGAACAGGGCCAGGCCGGCCGCGCATTGCGAGTGCAGCGGGGTCGGCAGGGCGTCGGGCGCGAACCACTCCAGCGCGTCGAACTTGTGCGGCTCGCCGATGGCGACCCGCCCCGGCTCGACCTCGACCGCGAACACCACCGCGACCCAGTGCGAGGCGACCGGGTCCCCGCGCAGCACGTTGCGCACCCCGATCGTCTCGATCGACAACGCCTCGGTCGAGTACTCCTCGCGCACCTCGCGGGCCACCGCACGCTCGAACGTCTCGCCCCACTCCAACGCGCCCGCACCGGTGTCCCAGGTGCCGGCCTCGTCCCGGGCCGCCGCCGAGCGACGCGCCAACAACACCTGCCCGGCCCCGTCGTGGCAGATGAACACACAGGACACGGACGGGCCGCCCGGCCGGTTCGTCGCCATCAGAAGTGCTTCAGCAACTCGGGGAACGCGGTCAGCGTGAGCACCCGATCGTCGTGCGGGTCCAACTCGCTCTGCTCCAGGACCCAGGTGTGCGCGTTCGGGATGAACACCGCGCCCAGCCCCGCGCCGCGCGCGGGAAGGATGTCCGACTTGGGGGAGTTGCCGATCATCCAGGTCGTCTCCGGCACCAGCCCGTGCGCACGGGTGAGATCGAGGTAGGCGTCGACGCCCTTCTCCGGCACGATGTGCACGCTGCGGAAGTGGTGCGCCAGCGCGGACGCGTCGATCTTGCGCTGTTGCTCCTCGGTGTCGCCCTTGGTGAGCAACATCAGGTCGTGGCGCGCGCCGAGCGTGGTGAGCGTCTCGACCACGCCGGGAACCAGTTCCATCCGGTTCTCCAGCAGTGCGACCGCGAGTTGCCCGATGTGCCGCAGCTCCGCCTCGGTGGCCGGCCGCGCGTGCAGCCGCGCCACCGTCTCGCCCAGACTGCGCAGGAACATCTTGCTGCCGTAGCCGTGGGTGATCGCGTTCGCGGCCTCGATGTCGTTGAGCATCGCGCGGATCTCGGTCCGGTCGAGCGTGGGGTGGTCGAGCCAGTCGAGCCAGTCCTCGATGACCCGCTCGAACAGGACGTTGTTCTCCCACAACGTGTCGTCGGCGTCGAAGATCAGGACCTGACGCGAAAGGCCCGTCGGCGTGTTCATGGTTCGTTTCGTCTCTGTCCGCTCGGCGACACTGCGGCGATCATCCTAGAGCGGACCGCCGGCCCCCCTCATCGGATTTTCCGACCGCTGCCCGTGCCGAACCGGCAGGGACGAGACGGCGGTGCGGGCCGAAGTCGGGAGCGGGTCACGACCGCGCCGGCGGCTTGCCGCGCAGGGCCTGCCACTTCTCCAGCACGCCCGCCATCTCCTGCTGGGCGAAGGCGAAGAAGTCCCGCATCTCCGCCATCCGGGCACCCGCCTTCGTGCCGGGGCCGCCGAGCGGTCCGATGCCCTTGTCGGTGGCGGCGATGAGCTGGGCGAACAGCGCCTGCTTGGTCGCGGTGCCGGTGTACCAGGCGTCGTCGGGCAGCAGGTACAGATCGCTGCGCGAACCCAGGACCGACTCGCGGGTGACCAGTCCGACCTGGGCGAGGTAGCGGACCGCGCCCGAAATCGCGGCGGGGCTCGCGGCCAGCCGGTCGGCCAGCTCGCCGGCGGTCAACCCGCGCTCCTCGGCGGCCATCAAGGTGATCAGTACGCGGGCGCTCATCCTGGGGAAACCCCAGTCGGCGAACAACATCGCCATCTGTTCGATGAAGTGCCGCGCGGCCTCCTCGTCCCGGCCGTCAGCCACGCCCATCAGCTCCTCCGCCGCGTCGGTGGGTCGCCCTCGGCGGGAGCCTGCGGGCGTATATACATTACGTTATGAAGCTTCACAAACACGTGAAGTAACAGTAGCATCCGGGGGGTGAACGCAATCGACGTGATCTGCACCACAGGGCTGCAGAAACGGTTCGGGCAGGCAGTCGCCCTGGACGGGCTGGACTTACAGGTGGCCCAGGGCGAGGTGCACGGACTGCTCGGCCCCAACGGCGCGGGCAAGTCCACCGTGATCCGCATCCTGCTGGGCCTGCTGCGCCGGGACGGCGGCACCGTCACCCTGTTCGGCGGCGACCCCTGGCAGGAGGCCACGGCGCTGCACCGAAGACTGGCCTACGTGCCCGGCGACGTGAGCCTGTGGCCCAATCTGAGCGGGGGCGAGACGATCGACCTGCTCGGCTCGATGCGCGGCGGCCTGGACAAGGCCCGTCGCGACGCCCTCGTGGAGCGGTTCGAACTGGACCCCAAGAAGAAGGGCCGGGCCTACTCCAAGGGCAACCGACAGAAGGTGGCGCTCGTCGCCGCCCTGGCCTCCGAGGCCGAACTGCTCATCCTCGACGAGCCGACCTCCGGCCTGGACCCGCTGATGGAGGCGGTCTTCGGCTCGTGCGTGGCCGAGGCCAAGGAGCGCGGCGCGACCGTCCTGCTCTCCAGCCACATCCTCAGCGAGGTCGAGGAGCTCTGCGACCGAGTCTCGATCATCCGCGAGGGACGCCGGGTCGACTCCGGCTCGCTCGACGACCTGCGCCACCTCTCGCGCACCACCATCACCGCGACGGTGTTCCGGTCGCCGGGCAACCTGGACGCCATCGGAGGTGTGCACGAACTACAGGTCGACGGGCGCTCGGTGAGCTTCCAGGTCGATCCGGACGCGTTGGAGAAGACGCTGCGCCTGCTCACCGACGCGGGCCTGGAGTCGTTGACCAGCCGGCCGCCCACGCTGGAAGAACTGTTCATGCGCTACTACTCCGGGGACAAGCAGTGAGCGGCGGGCTCGCCGGCCTGCGCGAGTTGTCCAAGCTCGCCTCCCGCCGGGACCGGATCATCCTGCCCCTGTGGGCGTACGCCCTGATCGGCAGCGCGGCCTCGACCGCCTACAGCATCAAGGGCCTCTTCCCCGACCAGGCGTCGCGGCAGGAGTTCGTCGACGGCATCCGGGCCGCGTCCGGCGCCGCCGCGCTCTACGGCCGGATCCTGGACACCTCTCCCGGAGCCATCACCACGTGGCGCTCGGCGGTGCTCGGCGCCGTCCTGGCCGCGGTGATGTCCATTCTCCTCGTCGTCCGGCACACCCGGGCGGAGGAACAGACGGGCCGTCAGGAACTGGTCGCCGCGGGCGTCGTGGACCGGGCGGCGCCACTGGTCGCCGCACTGCAACTGGTGATCTCGGTCAATCTCGCCGTCGGCGTGGTCATCGGCGGCGTACTGCCCCTGGTCGGCCTGCCGGCGGCCGGTGCGTTCGCCCTCGGCCTGTCGATCGCGGCCTGCGGCATCGCCTTCACCGGCATCGCGGCGGTCTGCGCCCAGCTCTTCGAGTCCTCGCGCACCGCGAACGCGGTCTCGCTGACCCTGCTCGGCGCGTTCTACCTGGTGCGCGCGGTGGGCGACATGAGCCACGGCGCCGAGTGGCTGTTGTGGATCTCGCCGATCGGCTGGACCGAGGAGGTGCGGCCCTACGCGGGCGACCGGTGGTGGGTGCTGGCGGTGCCCGCGGTTGCCGCGACCGTACTGATCGTGGTGGCGCTGCGACTGTTGAACGCGCGGGACTTCGGCTCCGGGGTGTTGCCCGCCCGGCCCGGACCCGCGCACGGAGGCGCCGACACCCGCGGCACCCTCGGCCTCGCCTGGCGCATGCACCGCGTCTCGATGCTCGGCTGGACGCTCGGCGTGCTCACCGCGGCGCTGGTCTTCGGCTCCTTCGTCCGCGACGTCGACGTCCTCACCGACAGCGACCGGGTGCGCGAGATCATGGCCGATCTGGGCGGCTCACAGGACATGGCCGACGCGTATGTGTCCTCCGTGGTGGGCGTGTTCGGGATCATGGCGGCCGTCTTCGCGCTCACCGTGATCGTCCGGGCCCGGGCGGAGGAGGCCGCCGGCCGGATCGAACTCGTCTTCGCCGGCACGCCGAGCCGCGCGCGCTGGCTGCTCGGCCACCTGGTGTTCGCGGTGCTCGGTGCGGTGCTGATCCTGGTCGCCGCGGGATTCGGCATGGGTTTGTCCGCAGGGCTGGGCGCGCACGACGTGGCGGCCACGCTCGGCCGGGTCTTCGGTGCCGTGTTCGTGCAACTCCCGGCCGTGCTGCTGATCGTGGCACTCGCCGTGTTGTTGTTCGCCGCGGTTCCCCGCTGGACCGCCGCCGGATGGGGACTGCTGGGCCTGTTCGCCTTCCTGACCCTGGTCGGCCCCCAGTTGAAGGTCAGCCAGTACGTCCTGGACCTCTCGCCCTTCAGCCACGTGCCCAAGCTCCCCGGCAACGCGGTCCCGGCCACGCCGCTGGTCGTCATGGGCGTCCTGGCCCTGGTCGGCGTCGCCGCGGCGGTGACCGCCTTCCGTCGCCGCGATCTGCTCGCCTGACTCGCATCCGCCCACCGGCGCCGGGCAACGGTCGCCGGAGCGCCCGGGGAACACCCACGGAACACCGCCCAGGTGCCCGACCGAATTCCGGCCGGGCGCCTGTCGCGGTGCGCTGTGCCGTGTCGTTCCCGGCCCCGATCGTCCAAGCTCCGCTCGTCAGGCCCCGATTGCCTGGGTGTGCGGACCGGTGAACAGCGCCGAGGCCAGTTGCGCCCGGTCGTTGACCCCGACCTTGCGATACATGCGCGTCAGATGTTGCTCCACCGTACTGACCGTGATGTAGAGCAGTTTGGCGATCTCACTGTTCGTATGGCCCAGCGCCACCAGGTCGGCGACGCGCTGCTCCGCGTCGGTGAGCAACGCGGCCGGACCCTTGGGCTCGGCGTCGGGGCGGTCACGGTCCGCGGGCAGCAGCCTGCTCAGCGGTTCCGCCTGGCACTTGTCCGCGATGATCTTCGCCTGCGAGCCGATCACCCGGGCCCGCCGCGTCTCGCCCACGGCGTTGTACATGTCCGTGAGGTCGGCCAGCGCGCGGGCCAACTCGTAACGGTCCCCGCTCTCCTGCAACGCGTCGACGGCCTGCCGCAACAGCGCCAGCCGCCGGTGCGGTTCGTGGGTCGCCGCCAGCAGGCGCAGCGTCGCCCCGCGGGTGCGTGGTGAACCGCCGTGCTCGCTGCGGCTCAACTGCTCCTCCAGGATCGTCCGGGCCCGATCGCGCTCGCCCATCCGCAACCACGCCTCACCGGCATCGTTGCGCCACGCGATCAACCCCGGCACGTCCATGCCCCAGCGGGCCATCAGCTCGCCGCAGCCCCGGAAATCCGACAGCGCCCCGTCCCAGTCCCGGACCGCCATGCTGTACCGGCCGCGCGCATGCAGGTAGTGCAGGCCCGGTCGGCTCTGGAGCATGCGGTCCGGGATCGGCAGATAGAGCAGTTCCGCGGCCTCGTCGTGACGCCCCATCGAGGTGAGCGCGATCAGCATGCTGGCCAACGGCAAGCCGACCGCCGCTCCCCACTCGCCGATCGGAACCACGTCGAAGGACTTGGTCGCGTGCGTGACGGCCCCGGGCAAATCACCCAGGCGGATGCAGATCTCAGCCCGCAGCGCGTGCAGTCGGGCCTCGCTGCCGGGTTCGCCGCGTTCCTGCGCGGTGACGATCAGTTCGTCGCAGTGCGGCAGCGCCAGCGCGGGGCGCTCCGCGTAGGTCAACGCGAGCAACGCGCACTCGATCGTGTCCAGATCGGTGCCGTGCAGACGGGTGCCGTGCAAAATCCTTTCCGCTTTGGGCACCGCGCGGTCGGAAAAGCCCTTGGTCAGCACCGAGTCGAGCACCGTCGCCGCGTCGTAGCGACGGCGACTTTCGGTCGTCGAGGGCAGGCCGGGCAACTCGCCCTCGTCCTCACCGGCACTGGGCAACAGACCCAGCAACGGGGTGTACGAGCAGCGCATCCACATCCGGGCGGCGCGCAACTCCATCGCCGTCTCCGGGGTCGTGGCCCGACCCGAGTCGGTCAGATGCCGCAACGCCTCGGTGGCGGCCTCGAAACGACCGGTCCACAACAGCGCCCGGATCACCGCCAGGGTTTCGCCGCTGCCCAGGCAGCCGGTGCGCACCGCCTGGAGGAGATCGGGGATCTGTCGTTCCGGAATGCCCGGTTCCATCCGCCGCTCCGCCTGGAGCAACGCCGCCCTGGTTCGGGCCAGTTCACCCGCGTTGGCGCTCAACGTGCAGGCCAGGCGCAGATAGTCGACCGTCCTGGTGCCCCGGCCCTCGGACAGCGCCGACGAGGCCGCCGCGTCGAGTACCGGTACCGCCCAGGGTGTACGCACCCCTCGGCCCGCCAGGAGATGCTCGGCGACGACGGTGGTGGTGGCGCCCTCCGCGTACGTCAACTCCGCCGCGTCCCGGTGCAGTGCCGCCGTGGCCTCGGGGCCGAGGCCCGTCAACATCGCCGCCGCCGCCGCGGGATGGCGGAAGCGACCCCCGTCCAGAACGCCCGAGGCGTCGAGCACCGTCAGGCACCGCGTCACCGTACCGGACGCCAGTCCCAGTAATCGGGCGATCGGTTCCGGGGTGCCCAGCACGGCCAGTGCCTGGGCCACCGCCGCCGTGGGCGCCGGGCTGCGATGCACGCACGAGAGCAGCGCCCGGGCATAGCCCGGGGACGTCGCGTGCCCGCCGAGCCGGAAGTCGTCCAGGACCCCGTCCAGCAGCAGCGGATTGCCGCCGCTCAGCCACAGCGCCCGGGCCGTGACCTGCTCCGCCCGGTCCGCGCCGAGCCTGGCCACCGCCGCGGCCCGCACCCGGTCCACGTCGAGCGGCGCCAGATGCACCCCGCGGGCATGCGGCAGCCGGAGCAACTGCTCGACGAAGTCCGCGCATCGGTCGTTCGCCGCGTCGTGGTGGGTGAACACCGCGAGCAGCGGTGTGTTGTGCATGCGGCGCGCCAGATAGGCGAGACACGCGAGCGAGGCCGGGTCGGCATGGTGGACGTCGTCCACCACGATGGCCAGCGGTCGAGGCCCGGCCAGGCCGAGCAGGACCGTGCACAGGGACTCCACGATCTCGGCGTCCGCCGCGGACAGTCGGCCCGGCGGCCCGTGCGGCGCGGCCGTCATCTGCGCCCGGCCGGTCGCGAGCAGTCGGCCCACCCGATCGCGGACCGGGGGCGACAACGAAGCCTCCTGGAGTAGTTGGCCGATCACCCCCAATGGGATGCCCGCCTCCGACTCGGACGCCACGGCTGGTAGGACCAGGCCGCCCGCGGCCCGCACCCGATGAGTGAACGTGGCCAGCAGTGTGGTCTTGCCCATGGCCACGGAGGCACCGACGACGGCGATTCCGCTTTCTCCCGCGAGTGCGCCGTCGAGGAGTTCGGCCAGTACGGCCGCCGCATGTGAACGCTCCCGAGTGTTCACGTCTTGGTCTCGTCACGGACGGTGCCGGTCGGTGCCTGGCGATGTCGTGGGTGTGGGGACGGAGGCGGCGCGAGTCTCGTGGACGGGGTGTGCAGACGATGAGGGCGCACGATGGTCTCCATGTACCTTCCTTCACAGCAGTGATGGGGACACGAAAACGTCGAGGGGTACCACGCTGTAGCACCGACGTTCCGGACGTCGACCATGCGATCTGCCGCCGACTCCCTGGCCAGGGGTCGCGCTGCGCATGTCGACGGTTACCGTCAGATCACGTTAACAGGGATTCGGGCGACGTTCGAGACTCCTTGACGCGGGCCTTGCAGTGACACGAAACACTTCGGCGCACCGACGAACTCGCCGATTTTGCGGGCAGGTTCGACCGATGGGGCGACGTTGCCCGGCCGCCGGAACGCGCCGGCCCGGTTTTGCTCCCACGCAGGTCGGCGGCCCACGGGGACGACCCCCGGGGTGGACAGGGGTCGGAAACAGGGGTGGTGTCGTCCGCAAGGGCGATCGAACACTGGGTCCTGTGTGAGACCGGCTTCCCGGTCCGGCGCGGGCCTTCGCGCCCGCGCCTTCGCCGTTGACCCGCCCGGAAGGAGTCGGCGTGCCCGACGAGGTGACTCGTAAGGCCCTGGCACTGGAGTACTGCCGCAGGATGAACGCCGGCGACGTCGAGGGCGTCCTCGAACTGTTCGCCCCCGACGTGGTATTCGAGGATCCGGTCGGCTCCGGCGAGCAGGTGGGCCGGGACGCTCTGCGCGCGCACATCACCCGGGCCATCGTCGACGACCGGGCCCGGGAACGCCCCGGCACGCCGGTCGCCGCCCACGACGGCGAGACCGTCGTGCTGCCCGCCACCATCGAACTGAGCCCACGCAGTTATCCGAAGCGGATCGAGATCTCGATCATCGGGATCGTCCGCTTCCGCGACGACGGCCTGGTGGGCGACTTCCGTGCGTTGTGGGGCGATACCGACATGAGGGTGCTCGGCTGACCGCACCACCACAGGCGCGGCACCGGGCGTCACCGGTGCCGCGGACCACGCCTGGCACCGGCACCGCCGGAGACCGCGATACACCGCCGACAGGAAGGATCACGACATGACCGAGGTTCCGGCCCAGGCCAAGCCGTTGCCCGTCACGCGCACCACGCCCCTGGACCCGCCGCCGGAACTGCTCGAACGGCAACGGGCCTGCCCGGTCGACCGGTTGTTGTACCCCGACGGCAGCGAGGGCTGGCTGATCACCGGCTACGACCAGGTCCGGGCGGCCCTGGCCGACCTGCGTTTCAGCTCGCGCAAGGACCTGCTGCGCTCGCCGATCCAATCGCAGGAGCCCACCGCCGCCAAGCCCGGCTTCTTCGTCTACACCGACCCGCCCGAGCACACCCGCTACCGTCGCCTGCTCACCGGCCTGTTCACGCTCCGGCGGATGAACCAACTCGGGGACCGTGTACGGGAGATCGCCGCCGACGCGCTGGACGCCATGGAACAGGCCGGCCCGCCGGTCGACCTGGTACCCGCCTTCGCGCTGGCCGTCCCGTCGCTGGTGATCTGCGAACTGCTCGGCGTGCCCTACGAGGACCGCGAGGTCTTCCAACACAACTCCACCGTCATCCAGGACACCAACACCCCGATCGAACAGGCCTACGCCGCCCTGGAGGCGATGCAGAAGTACCTGGCCGGCCTGGTCGAACGGCGCCGCGGCCCGGACCCCTCCGACGACATCCTCGGCGGCCTGGCCGCGCACGAGGAACTCACCGTCGAGGAGGTCACCAACGTCTGCTTCCTGCTGTTGGCCGCAGGGCACGAGACCACCGCCAACATGCTCTCGCTGGGCACGTACGCCCTGCTCACCAACCCCGATCAGCTCGCCGCGCTGCGTGCCGGCGAGACCACGATGGAGAGCGCCGTCGAGGAACTGATGCGCTACCTGACGGTCAACCACTACGGCCCGATCCGCGGCGTCCTGGAGGACTTCGAGTTCGAGGGCTGTCCGATGAAGGCCGGCGAGACGGTCACCCTGTCCGCGTTCGCGGCGAACCGCGATCCCAAGCACTACGCCGACCCCGACCGCTTGGACTTCGCCCGCGGCGGCCGCGGCCAACTCTCCTTCGGACACGGCATCCACCAGTGCATCGGCCAACAACTGGCCCGCATCGAGATGCGGATCGGCTTCGAGGCCCTGTTCGAGCGATTCCCCGGACTGCACCTGGCCGTTCCCGCGGAAGAGGTCCGGATGCGGGACACCATGCTGATCTACGGCGTCGCCTCGATGCCGGTCGCCTGGTAGGCGGTCCGATGCGGATCGAGGTGGACCGCGACCTGTGCTGCGGCGCCGGGATGTGCGCGCTGGAGGCACCGGAGGTCTTCGACCAGGACGAAACCGAGGGCCTGGTCGTGCTGCTGCTGCCGGAGCCGCCCGACGCAGGCCACGAGGCCGTCCGCGAGGCGGCCAGGCTCTGCCCGTCCGGGGCGGTCAAGCTCACCGAGTGAGTCCCGGCCCGGCCATCGGGCCACAACCGCGAACCGGCTGAGAACTGAAGGGCTTGACATGGTACGTGGGGACCGCCTGGGCAACGACTCGTCCGCGAACCGGGGTTCCGGTCCGGACCGGCACGAGCCGATCGCCGTCGTCGGCATGGCGTGTCGGCTGCCGGGGGTGGACGGCCCGGCGGACCTGTGGCGGCTCCTGCGCGCGGGCGCCGACACCGTGGCACCGCCCGCCGCCGACCGCGCCGGCATCGGCGGCGTATCGGGTCGGGGATCCTTCCTCGCCTCCGTCGACGGCTTCGACCCGGCCTTCTTCGGCATCTCCGGGCGCGAGGCCGCCGCCATGGACCCGCACCAGCGGCTGATGCTCGAACTGAGCTGGGAGGCGTTGGAGGACGCCGGCACCGTGGCCGACACGCTGGCGGGCACCCGCACCGGCGTGTTCGTCGGCGCCTTCTCCGACGACTACTCGCTGCTGCTCCAGGCCGACGGTCCGGACGCGGTGACCGCGCACAGCACCACCGGCCTGCACCGCAGCATCATCGCCAACCGGGTCTCCTACTTCCTGCGCGCGGGCGGCCCCAGCCTGACCGTGGACACCGGCCAGTCCTCCTCCCTGGTCGCCGTGCACATGGCCTGCGAGAGCCTGCGCTCCGGCGAGTCCGAGACGGCCCTGGCCGGCGGGGTTAACCTGATCCTGACCCCGCAGTCCACCGAACGCATGGAACGTTTCGGCGCACTGTCACCGGACGGACGCTGCTACACCTTCGATGCCCGGGCCAACGGCTACGTCCGCGGCGAAGGCGGCGCCGTGGTGGTGCTCAAGCCCCTGCGGCGCGCGCTCGCGGACGGCGACCGGATCCACTGCCTGCTGCGCGGCAGCGCCGTCAACAACGACGGCGGCGGCCAGACGCTCACCGCGCCCAGCGCGAGCGCACAACAGGACGTGCTGCGCCGGGCGTACCGGCAGGCGGACGTGGACCCGGCCCGGGTCGGCTACGTCGAGTTGCACGGAACCGGCACCCGGCTCGGGGACCCGATCGAGGCCGCCGCGCTGGGCGCCGTGCTCGGCGCCGCGCGCGAGCCCGACCGGCCCCTTCCGGTCGGCTCGGTGAAGACCAACGTCGGCCACCTGGAGGCCGCGGCCGGGGTGATCGGACTGGTCAAGGCCGCCCTGGTGGTCTCCCACCGGGAGATCCCGGCCTCGCTGAACCACGTGGAGCCCAATCCCGACATCCCGTTGGCCGAACTGCGCCTGACGGTGCAGACCGAGCCGATCGCCTGGCCGGCCGCGGCCGGGCCGCGGATCGCCGGAGTGAGCTCGTTCGGCATGGGCGGGACGAATTGCCACGTCGTGCTCACCGACGCCGACACCGTGGTCGAGCAGGGGACTCCGGCCCCGGCCGGCGCGACCCCCGGTCCCGCGGCGGGCCCCCTGCCCCTGCTCGTCTGCGGCCACACCGACTCGGCGCTGCGCGCACAGGCCGCCCAACTCGCCCGCTTCGTCACCGACCGGCCGGAACTCGACCTGCCCGACCTCGCCCATTCGCTGGTGTCGACACGCTCGTTGCTCGCCCACCGCGGCGTGGTGATCGCCGGCGGCCGGGCCGACCTGGTCGAGGGCCTGACCGCGCTCGCCGCCGGCGAACCCGCGCCGGGCGTGGTGGCCGGCCGGGCCCGATCCACCGCGCGCCCGGTGCTGGTCTTCCCCGGCCAGGGCTCGCAGTGGCTCGGCATGGCCGCGGATCTGCTCGACTCCGAACCGGCTTTCGCCGCGCGGATCGCCAACTGCGAGGCGGCACTCGCGCCGCACGTCGACTGGTCGTTGACCGCGACTCTGCGCTCGGACTCCGAGGACTGGCTGGAGCGGGTCGACGTCGTGCAGCCCGTGCTCTGGGCGGTGATGGTCTCGCTCGCCGGACTCTGGGCCTCCTTCGGGGTGCGCCCCGCCGCCGTGGTCGGGCACTCCCAGGGCGAGATCGCCGCCGCGTGCGTCGCCGGCGCGCTCTCGCTGGAGGACGGCGCGACCGTCGTCGCGTTGCGCAGCAAGGCCATCCTCGACCTGTCCGGCCGAGGCGGCATGGTCTCGGTCGGCGTCTCGGCCGACCGGATCACCGAACTGATCGCCCCGTTCAAGAAACGACTCTCGATCGCCGCGATCAACAGTCCGGCGTCGGTGATCGTCTCGGGCGCGCAGGGCGCCCTGGACGAATTCCTGGCCATCTGCGAGGCACAGGGCACCTGGGCACGGCGCGTACCGGTCGATTACGCCTCGCACTCCGCCCAGGTCACCAAAACCCGGAAAACCCTGCTGCGGGCCCTGGCCGGGATCCGGCCCCGTACCTCGCACACCCCCTTCTGCTCGTCGGTGACCGGCGAACTCCTGGACACCGCCGCCCTGGACGCCGGGTACTGGTACACCAACCTGCGCAAGACCGTGCGCTTCGACCAGGCCGTGCGCACGCTCCTGCGCCTGGGCCACGACGTTTTCATCGAGTCCAGCGCCCATCCGGTCCTGACCACCGGCATCCTGGAGACGATCGAGGACACCGGGTCCGACGCCGCCGCGTTCGGCACGTTGCGCCGCAACCAGGGTGGCTCCGAGCGCTTTCGCACCGCCCTGGGCGAAGCCCACGTCCGCGGGGTCGCCGTCGACTGGCACCCCGCCCTCGTCGCCGGGGCCTGCCGGGTCGACCTGCCGACCTACGCGTTCCAGCGCGAACGCCACTGGCTGGGCTCCGCGGTCGACGCGCCCACCGACGACGGGTCGCGGCCGTCCGCACCGGTCGGCGGGCCGGCGGCATTGCCCCCGGAGGAGCGGGAACAGGCGATCCGCGAACTGACGTTCGCCCATGCCGCGACCGTGCTGGGCCGCCGCGCGCTGGGCCCGGCCGACGCCGAGCAGACGTTCAAGGCACTGGGCCTGGACTCGCCGAGCGCCGTCGAATTCCGCAATCGCATCAACACCGACACCGGGCTCCGGCTGCCGACCACGCTCGCCTACGACCACCCCACGCCGGTCGCCGTCGTCCGCCACCTCACCGCCCTGATCGCGGAGGCCACGGGAGGGCAGTCGGCGGCCGACCCGACCGCCGTCGCCGGGTCCGCGCCCGGAAGCGGGACGAAGCAGGCGGCCGGATCACCGACCGACGACGACCCGATCGCCATCGTCGGCATGGCCTGCCGACTGCCCGGCGGGATCGCCTCGCCCGAGGATCTGTGGCGCCTGGTGGCCGCCGGCGGGGAGGCCATCACGCCGTTCCCGGACGACCGAGGCTGGGACCTGGCGGGACTCTACGACCCCGACTCGGCGAAAGCCGGCACCAGTTACGCCCGGCACGGCGGCTTCCTGCACGGCGTCGCCGACTTCGACGCCGAGTTCTTCGGGATCTCGCCGCGTGAGGCGTTGGCGATGGATCCGCAACAGCGGTTGTTGCTGGAGACCTCCTGGGAGGTGTTCGAGCGGGCCGGGATCGACCCGGCCGAGCTGCGCGGCAGCCGAACCGGTGTGTTCGTCGGCGCGATGAACCAGGACTACGGCGCGCGGCTCGACGAGGCAGCCAACGGCTCCGAGGGCTACCTGCTCACCGGCAACACCGGCAGCGTCGTCTCCGGACGCCTCGCCTACACCTTCGGTTTCGAGGGGCCCGCGGTCACCGTGGACACGGCGTGCTCGTCGTCCCTGGTGGCCCTGCATCTCGCGGTGCAGGCCGTGCGCGGCGGCGAGTGCTCGATGGCGCTGGCCGGCGGCGTGACGGTGATGTCCACGCCGGGCATGTTCGTCGAATTCAGCCGCCAGCGGGGTCTGTCGCCCGACGGCCGGTGCAAGGCGTTCTCCGCCGCCGCGGACGGCACGGGCTGGTCCGAGGGCGTCGGTGTACTGCTGGTGGAGCGGCTCTCGGACGCGGAGCGCCACGGCCACCGGGTCCTTGCCGTGGTTCGGGGCTCCGCGGTGAATCAGGACGGTGCCAGCAACGGGCTGACCGCGCCGAACGGCCCCTCGCAGCAGCGGGTGATCCGCCAGGCACTGACGAGCGCCGGTCTGTCGGCCGCCGACGTCGACGCGGTCGAGGCACACGGGACCGGTACCACGCTCGGCGACCCGATCGAGGCGCAGGCGTTGCTGGCCACGTACGGCCGTGACCGTGGCGACGAACAGCCCCTGTATCTCGGCTCGTTGAAGTCCAACATCGGCCATGCGCAGGCCGCCGCCGGTGTCGCCGGCGTGATCAAGACGGTGATGGCCATCCGCGCGGGCATCCTGCCGCGGACCCTGCATGCCGACGAGCCGTCGCCGCACATCGACTGGTCGGCGGGCGCGGTGGAGTTGTTGACCCGGGCGCGGGAGTGGCCCGTGGTCGACCGACCGCGCCGGGCGGCGGTCTCCTCGTTCGGGATCAGCGGTACGAACGCCCACCTGATCATCGAGCAGGCTGCGGGCGCGACCCCGCAGCCGGACGCGGACCCGGGGACGGGGAGCGCACCGACGGCGGCGTCGGGCCCGGAGTCCGCTGCGGAAGCGGGTCGCGGCGACCCGGACGCGCTGCTGCCGTTCGTCGTCTCCGGGCGTGGCGGGCAGGGGCTTCGAGCCCAGGCGGCCCGGCTGGGGCAATTCGTTCGGGACGAGCCCGAACTGCCGTTGCCCGACCTGGCCGGGGCGCTGGTCGCGTCACGCTCGGTGTTGGAGCGCCGGGGGGTGGTACTGGCCTCGGGGCGTGCGGAGTTGTCGTCCGGGTTGGCGATGTTGGCCGCCGGGGAGTCCGGGTCCGGTGTGGTTTCGGGGGTGGCGCGGTCCTCCGGGCGGATCGTTTTGGTGTTCCCGGGTCAGGGTTCGCAGTGGTTGGGGATGGCTGCGGAACTGGTGGATTCGTCGCCGGTGTTCGCGGGGCGGATTGCCGAGTGTGAGGCGGCTCTTGC